>CAIJTV010000512.1:0-6054 GCA_903823635.1 uncultured Planctomycetaceae bacterium | reverse complement strand
CAGCAATTCCGCAAGCTGACTCACAGTGCTGCGTGATTGAGACCACGACTTTTTTCATTTGATACACAGTCTGCTGATCCGTTTTGAGTTTTATAGGACTCAATTAAAACGTCGGCTCGCAGATTTCCGATCCTTATCCAGAGCGAAGGTGTGTGCATGTTTCGCAGTCATGTAATTCTGGCAGTAGCCAAGCGGAATTTCCGCAGTTACTTCTCTGGGATTCTCGGATATCTCTTTATCCTGGTGTTCTGCGTAGCCTCGGCCGCAATGGCATTTTCGGCTTCCTTTTTTGCCGCTAATCAGGCAACCCTGGATCAGTTGACTGCCGGGTTTCCCTGGCTGCTGCTGTTCGTGATCCCGGCGATTACGATGGCAGCCTGGTCTGATGAGCGAAAGCTGGGAACAGACGAATTGCTGTTCACCATGCCGTCCACAGAAATCGAAGTGCTGGCAGGAAAATATCTAGCTGTGTTCGGCGTCTATTCCGTTGCGTTGGCGTTTTCGCTGGTCAACGTTCTTGTTCTGATCTGGCTGGGTTCGCCGGACATGGGAGCGGTAGTCAGCAGCTATGTGGGATATCTGCTTGCTGGTGGTGCCTTGCTTGCTGCCGGAATGCTGGCTTCTTCTTTGACGAACAGCTCGACCGTCGCGTTCGTGCTGGGAGTCGTCTTTTGCTGTGTACCTGTGATGTTGTATTACGTCACGGATGTTGTGGAGTGGATTTATGGTCTGTTCGGCAAGGGGGCTGAGCTGTATGACCTTCGGAATCGTCTGACTTCTATGAGTCTTCAGCAGCAACTGCAGGATTTCAGTGTCGGCGTTCTACCCTTCACCGGGATCGCCTGGTTTGTGTTCTTTGCAGCGGTCATGCTGTATCTGAATCTGATTGTGATATCGCGACGTCGCTGGTCAGCAGGACAGCAGGTCGGTATGGGGATGCAGTTTGCGATCAGAACTGGTTGCGTTCTGATCACGGCCGCGAGCCTGATGTCAATCTTCTGGACCTATCCGGCTCGCGCGGACTTGTCGGCAGAAGATCTCTTCACGCTTTCCTCTGCTACAGAGACTACGTTGCAAGGTCTGAAGGAAACTCAGCGGATCACAATTCAGTCGTTTATCAGCCCGGACGTACCGGGAGATTATGTCGAAACACGCCGTCAGCTTCGCGGATTGCTGCGTGAGTTTGAATTAAGCAGCGGCGGTGCAATTACATGGCGGGATATTGCGGTTGAGCCATTCAGTGAAGAAGCCGAACAGGCTCGAGCATTAGGAATTGAACCTGTCCGTTTGCAGTATGAACGAGACGGCAAACGCGAAGAGGCAGAAGTATTTCTTGGGGCGTTTATTCAGAGTTCGACTGATGAACTGGTAATCCCGTTCTTTGGTAAGGGGCTCCCGATTGAATATGAGCTAACTCGATCACTGAGAACTGTCTCTCAGGAAGAGCGTTTGACCGTGGGTGTTCTGGTCACCGATGCTCGAGCAACCTCCGAAGGTGAAGGCGGCGGAAAGTGGGAGATCGTTCGAGAACTGGAAAAGCAGTACAAGGTCATCGCCGTCAATCCTTCTAATCGCATTTTGGTTGATGACGAGAAGGCTGAAGAGAAGAAGGAAGGCGAAGACGCCGCTAAGGATGCTGAAGAGAAAAAGGATGATGCGGCGGCCGCTGATAAAAAGGACAAGAAGTCTGCTGAGGGCTTTGATGTTTTGGTTGCGGTGATGCCTTCTTCGCTGACTCAGCCGCAGATGGATAACCTCGTCGAATACGTCAAGGCCGGAAAGCCGACTTTGATTTTTGATGACCCTTGCCCGTTTGTCTTTCAGTCTCAGGCTGGTTTGGCGATGGCTCCTAAGCTGCCAAAGCCTGGTGGGGGCGGCGGCATGTTTGGCGGTGGTCCACCACCGGAGCAAAAGGCCGATGGTGGCGAAGCGACGTCGCTGATGAATCTGTTGAACGTGAAATGGGATAACGGTCAGGTTGTTTATGACCGCAACAATCCGCACAACGAATTTGGCACGCTGCCACCGGAATATGTGTTCGTTTCTCGCACTGGAAACCAGTCTTCTCCATTTGGTGAAGAGAGCACAGTCTCGAAGAGCCTGCAGGATCTGGTGATGCTGTATCCTGGATCGATCATCGATCGTGCGGGTCGCAAAGAGCAGGAATTCATTCCGCTGCTGCGAACGAGTCGTGAGTCCGGCTTGCTGGATTGGGAAGACTACACTGCTCCATCATTCAATCCGTTTGCCGGGGGGCAGTCAGTTGAAATCAATCCGAATCCTCGTCGTCGCGACGATAATGATTCGCATGTGATCGCCGCTCAGATCCGAAATAAGTCGGCGGAGTCGCCGCTAAACGTAATTCTATGTTCCGATATCGACATGATCACAGACTGGTTCTTCCTTGAGCGTAACCGTGGAATGCTGGGCGTTAAGTTCGATAACGTGACCTTCGTTCTGAATGCTGTGGACGCACTGGCCGGTGATGAGACCTTCATTCCTTTGCGGTCTCGTCGAGCAAGTCTGAGAACTCTGAAGTTTGTCGAAGATCAGACCAGCTCAATGAGAAAGGATCTGAACAAGGAAGAGAAGGACGCTCAGGACCAGATGGACGCTACTCTGAAGAAAGCTGAAGAAGAGCTTCGAGCTGAGATCAAAAAGATCGAAGAGAACGCTGAACTGGATGCTCGCAGCAAGGACGTGCAGATGCGTCAGAAAGAACAGCAGTTGAATCGACAGCTCGAACTGCAGAAAGAGCAGCTCGAACGTCAGTTGAATTCTCGTGTTCGTAAGTCAGGACTTGAGATGAAGCGAGAGATTCGTCGAGTCGAAAGTACCGTGAAGATCGTAGCCTGCATTATTCCGGCGATCCTGCCGGTCTGTTTTGGAATGTTGTTCCTCGGGCTTCGTAACCTTGCTGAGCAGCAGTCCATTAACCCCAATCGAAGAAAGAGCTGATGCCGAGGCATGTCGGTATCGGCTTTGTGGGGTGGACCGGTCTCAAGTCTGGTTCGCCTCGATGAAGCTTGTTACTGAAGTGCGGTTGTTTGTGGCATTACTCTTCTCATTGTCAGTCTTTTGTTAATCAGGTTTTTCCATGAACGCGACAAGTCGAACTATTGTATTCGTTGGAGTAGCTGCGGTTGCTGCTCTTGCCGCGGTGGGTGTTCGATTCGCCAATCAGCCTGCTGCCGTCGAGGGATTCTCTGACGTCGGTCAGGCGTTCTTCGCGGACTTCAACGATCCAATGAAAGCCATGGAACTCAGTGTCGTAAAGTACGATGCAGAGACTCGTGAACCGCTTTCGTTCTCAGTGAAGCAGAATGACAAAGGTTTCTGGGTCATTCCGTCGCACCATGACTATCCGGCTGAAGCCGCAGAGCGTCTGGCCAAAACGGCTGCGTCACTGATCGGCATCAAAAAGGTTGCTCTGCAAAGTCGCAGCAAAGACGACTGGGCTCGTTATGGTGTTGAAGATCCGGGGGCTGAGGTGGCAGCCGCTGCACCAGAAGCTGATGACAAAAAAGAAGAAACACGCGGAACCCGGATTACGCTGCGAGACAACAGCAGTAACCCTCTTGTTGATCTGATCGTCGGCAAAGCGGTAGAAGGGCGAGAAAAGCACTTTTACGTTCGTCAGCCGGATAAGAACCCGGTCTTTATTGCGAAGCTGGATGCTGATCTGTCAGCGAAGTTCAGTGATTGGATTGAGCCGGACTTGTTGAAGCTGAATCAGAATGACATCGTTAAGGTCACCGTTGATCAGTATTCCGTCGACGAGGAGCAAGGCGCGATTCTTCAAGGCGAAGTTTTTGATTTCCAGAAAGACAAGACCACCAGCAAGTGGGACATGAAGGGTTTGAATCCGGACATCGAGTCGCTGAAGGAAGCGGCTGTTACGGATATCACCAAGAACCTGGACCAGCTGAAGATCGTTGGTGTTCGTCCAAAGCCAGAAGGATTGAATGCGGACCTGACTGTTTCATCTGAGGTTGCTCAGAATCCATTGATGCGTCAGGTCCTGCAGACTGATATGCAGCGACAGGGGTTCTATATTGCTCGAGGTGAAAACAATCAGGTGAAGCTGGTTTCTAACGAAGGCGAGCTGCTTGCGGGCACAAACAACGGAGTGCGGTACACGCTGTACTTCGGTGAGATCGCTCGAGGAACCGCGAAGGACATAGAGACTGGTCTCAATGACAAGAAGCCGGCTGAAGGCGAAGCCAAAACAGAAGGTGGAGAAGCCAAGGCCGATGACGAAAAGGGTGCCGAAGGCGCAGAGGCTGATGCTGCCAAGCCGGAGGACAAGCCAGAAGATTCGGAATCGGGTCCACGCCGTTATTTGTTGGTGAAGGTCGACTATGACGAATCATTGCTGGGGCCAAAGCCGACCGAGCCTGTTGCTCCGGAGAAACCAGCGATCCTGAATGAAGAAGCGACTCCAGCTCCAGCAGAAGACAAAAAGCCGGATGCTCCAGCAGAAGCTCCTAAAGCCGATGCACCACCCGCGGATGCTCCCAAAGATGCACCTGCTGCAGAAGAAAAGCCGGCTGCCGATGCCGCGCCAAAAGAAGAATCGCCTGCTCCAGAAAAGGCTGCCGAGGCTGCTCCTGAGAAGCCGGCGGATCCTGGTTCTTGTGATGAACCGGCGGCCGCTGAGCCTGTAGCGGTTGCTGAACCAGCCGCTGCCGAACCTGCGGCTCCAGCTCAGGATGCTGCTCCTGCGGCAGAAGCAAAGCCTGCTGAGCCAGCGGCCGTTGTTCCGGCGCAGGAAGGTCAACCGGTGCCGGCTGATGGCGAACAGCCTGCGGCTGAAGTACCAGCAGCACCTGCTCAGCCACCTGTTGATCCAAAAGCAGAAGCTCAGAAGCAGTACGATCAGGCTCTGGGTGAATACGAAGCCGCCAAGGCTGGTTTCGCAGGTGCCTTGAAGGCCTGGGAAAGCAAAGCGAAGGAAGGCAAAAAGAAGGCCGACGAGCTGTCTTCCCGATTCGGTGCCTGGTACTACGTGATCTCTGCTGAAAGCTTTGAGAAGTTCAAGCTGACTCGAGATGCGGTGGTTGGTCCGAAGGAAGACCCTAAGCCAGCTGATGGAGCCGCTGTTCCGGGGCTTGGTGGTCCACCAGTTTTTGATATGCCCGTACTTGGCAATTGAGACTGATGATAGCTCAGGCTGATGATAGCCGAGGCTGGTAGGTTCTTGAGCTGAACTCACCTTCTGAATGATCAGAGACAGATCCGCCGTGTTGGAAACACACGGCGGATTTTTTACGCCCGGAGTTTGTGCGGCCGAAACAGACGGCAAAGATCTCCCCGTTACCGAGATTACCAAAGTTGGACTCAACCGACTTTGACGGCCATGACGATTGTAACACTTGGAGGGCCGCGCCCTGCGCGGAGCTTCGGCGGATTCTGCCGAACGACCTGTCACCTTAATCAGCACTGATTTGGGAACTTCCTCGTGTCCACATCAAAACCAACATCCCCTGCTCTGCCGTCGTCAAATGTCGCAGGAGCGCAGACTGTTCGTCCCCCATCAAACACCTCGACCATGACCGGGATGCTGATTGGTTTGGGAGTGACGGTAGTCTTCTACATCGTGGCTCCGCTGGCTGCGAAGCCATTTGCCGGAGGACCTGAGTTTGTCCAGCGGTATTTCTGCGGGCATCCTCTGGAGTATGTAACCTCAGCGATGTTCTTCGTTGGGATGGGCATTCTTGCGGCCAAATTTGTCGCTCTGCCAGGCGAACGCCGAGCCATTCGATCCATTGCGGAGTTAGCGACGAAGGGTGGCTGGGCGACCAGGAAATCATCATCGAATGAAGTCGTCGATTCGATTTCAAGTTGGCAGAAACAGAACCATCTGCTTGGGTTTGTTCGAACCGCTTTGGCGCGACGGCTGACTGAGGTTTTGCACTATGTGCGTAATCGAGAAGACGGCAGCGGACTGGAAGATCATCTGCGTTATCTGGCGGACCTTGCGTCCGATCGCCTGTTGCAGAGCTATTCATTGATTCGCACCGTCACCTGGGCCGTGCCTATCATGGGTTTTCT
>CAIJTV010000511.1:0-6454 GCA_903823635.1 uncultured Planctomycetaceae bacterium | reverse complement strand
GAGTTTCAGCCTTGCGACCATACTCCCCAGGCGGAGCACTTAACGCTTTCGCTACGGCAGAAAGAAGCGAACTTCCTCCCGCCCAGTGCTCATCGTTTACAGCCAGGACTACCGGGGTATCTAATCCCGTTCGCTACCCTGGCTTTCGTGCCTCAGCGTCAGTTATCCCCCAGTGTGCCGCTTTCGCCTCCGGTGTTCCTGCCAATATCAACACATTTCACCGCTCCACTGGCAGTTCCGCACACCCCTGGGACACTCTAGCAATCCAGTTTCAAACGCAATGCCTCAGTTGAGCTCAGGCATTTCACATCTGACTTGAATCGCCGCCTACGCACCCTTTAAGCCCAGTGATTCCGAATAACGTTCGCACAGTACGTGTTACCGCGGCTGCTGGCACGTACTTAGCCCGTGCTTCTTTTGAGGCTCTGTCAACCTCGAGGGAGTACCCTCGAGGATTTCATCCCCTCCGAAAGCGGTTTACAACCCAAGGGCCTTCATCCCGCACGCGGCGTCGCTCCGTCAGACTTTCGTCCATTGCGGAAGATTCTCGACTGCAGCCACCCGTAGGTGTCCGGACAGTATCTCAGTTCCGGTCGTGGGGGCCATGCTCTCACACCCCCTAGACATCTTCGCCTTGGTAGGCCATTACCCCACCAACTAGCTAATATCACATAAGCCGCTCCTCAGGCGGAATCACACCTTTGCTCCGCGGAGATCATCGGGTATTACCTACAGTTTCCCGTAGCTATCCCCGTCCTGAGGGTACGTTCCTATGAATTCCTACGCCGTTCGCCGCTCCCATATTGCTATGAGCGCTCGACTTGCATGCCTAATCCACGCCGCCAACGTTCATTCTGAGCCAGGATCAAACCCTTCAAAAATATGCTTGACCGAAGGTTTCCCAACGGTTGATAGCAAAAGGTAAGATCTCTGTTTGCCGTCCCGGTCCAGGACGGCGAACAAACAATTCGTTAGCCAAAACTCAAAGGCTCACATACTCAATCATGTTGTCAAAGATCATCACTAATCGAAGAGCTTTTGGGCTCCGTAACCAGTTGGCTTCTTTTCAGTTGCCATCGGTGTCGGTCAGCGAGGGAGGCAGTGTATCGGGGTTTGGAGAACTGTCAATCCTTCTGTCTCAATTTTCTTTTGAGCTTTCTGGATCTTGTTCTTTGGTCAATTCCGATCGCTGCTCCAGTGCCCCTGTTCTGTCAAAATAACAGTCGAAGGACAGCCACAGTGATCGGGCATAACGGAAGAAAACAACAGGGAAAAAGACACAAAATGTCGCCAATCCTGGAATAAGCCATCCGCGGCCGATTCCGATGACGAAGTGCAGGATGATGTAGGTCCAGGTTGTGAGAAGGGTGGTCAATCCGTAGTTGATATAGGTTGACCCAAGAAAATAGCCGGGATCTCTTTCAAAACGAAACCCACATTGGTCACACGTTTCGTTCATCCGGAGCATGCCTGAGAACAGCTGCCCCTTTCCGCACATCGGGCATTTCAAAGATGTGGCTCTTAAAAATGCCTGGCCAACAGAATCCGGTGGGGCAGTCATGATTGGGCGAGAGTCTTGATCCATGTCTTGGTGCGACCTTTTTTCAGGGTTCGACTGTTGAGAGGGAAGTCAGCTCGCATTGGAGCAGTCCGATCCTCGTTCTTGCCAGTCGATCTCTCGTGATTTACTTGCCGCCGGAATTCCGAGAGGCGGTTTCGCCATAATCGGGAGGTGAGAGAGTCCGCTCAGGCCATGAAAAGTGTAAGCGGATCGCGATCATTGTTGGCTGGAAAGCAGTCGATCTCGGGGAACTGTTGAGCGATCTCCTTCGCCAGTTGCTCAATGCCGGGGCGTTCACTGGCGAAGTGTCCTGTGAGAATCAGGTTGATCCCTCGAGATTGGGCTTCAAGAACAGAATGAAATCTCGCCTCTCCTGTGAGAAACGTGTCGCAGCCCGCTCGAATCGCATCGTCAAGGAATTCTGCAGCAGCCCCGCAGGCCACTGCGACTTGCTTTACGATCTGATTTTCATGCCAGCAAACTTCCAGTGATCTTGATTGCACTGTCATCGCGACTTTCTCAAGAAATTCCTGGCGATCCAGGGGCTTCTCCAGCACTCCGAAGCGGCCGGCCCCAGAATTCGGGGCGTCGCCGATGAGTCGCAGTGCCTGAATTTGCTGCAGTCCGAGATTCTCCGCGAGCTGCTGATTGATGCCGCGGTCCGCACTGTCGAAAGCGGTGTGTGGGCTATAGACCGCAATGCCCGCTTCAGCTAATTGAAGCAGAATACGTCCTTCTTCTGTTGCGTCAGTGATTTTCTTTGTGGCACGAAAGAGTATCGGATGATGAGCCACGATCATCTGGGCCTGTCGCTCGACGGCTTCGGCTGACACAGGAGCCGTTAGGGTCAGGCACGTCATGAGTCGCTCAACGGGACAATTTCTGCGGCCGAGCAGAAGTCCGACATTGTCCCATGACTCCGCGAGGTTCGTGGGGGCAAGTTTTTCCAGATAGCTGCAGATCTCGAGAACTGTGGCCATGCAGATCCTTTACGGTCTCGTGTGTCTAACCCGGCCGGCCTGAAAGTTCATCAGGGTTCCGGGGAGCAGGCAACACGGTTAAAGGTATTGCAAATCGCTTCAGTGGAAAAGTGCGTGAACGACTATTTGGCTATTCGTTTGCTTGTTTTAGAGCAAGCAATGCGGCTCGTTCCGGCATCACCTTGTAGTGCGGGTCGAGAGGATAGCAGCCCGAGACAAGTCCGTTGCGAGGTGCGGTGGTGCAGTCGCTGAATGTGCGGCAGATTTTTTTTCGGCCTGGTTCGCGACCTGCGGAAACATCCGCCGGAAGATCCGGATAGGACAGAACCATTCGTCCAAGCCCGATCGAGTCGGCCATTCCGGTGCGAATGACGGCCTGGCCCACATTCGGCAGCCACTCCTGAAGATACGAATAACCGGACCCCACGACGATCAGTTCCGGGACTTTTTTCTTTAGTTCTGCTGTGGCCACGATCTGTCTGCAGACCCCGACCAGAGGATCTTCCGGCGGCTGGTATCCATCGCTCGGCGGAAACAAGGCTGGTCGTTGGATGTGGGGATTGTAGTAGGGGCTGCCGCATGTCGAGCAAACGAGATCAATGGACAATGATTTAAGAAGTTCAAGGAATCGAACGGGCTCATTCAGATCAATCCCCTGCCCTGTTTCATCGCCGCCAAATGCGTACCGATACAAATCGGTTGTTGTCGGCACGCCTGTGCGTTCCGCTGTGGTTCCGGGCTGAAACGGCACAAAATCAAACACGCTCAGTCTGACACCAATTTCAAGTCCGGGTGCTTCGGCCCGAATCCCAGCTGTTATCTCCCGGAGGAAGCGAGTTCGATTTTCAAAGCTACCGCCGAAGTCCCCTGCTCTGTCGAACCCCGACAGCAGCTCGTGTCCGAGATATCCGTGACAGTGCTTAATGTCGACCCAGCGATATCCGGCCTTTGCAGACAGTTTGGCAGCAGCGATGAAATCATCAATCAGGCGACGCAGATCATCATCGCTCATCAGGGGGCCGTCGTCATTGATTCCAAATTTTGCATCCAGAATCGGGTGCCGATAGGCGATCTGCGGTTCGAGTTTCTTTTTGTCGAGAGGACGAGCAAACCGGCCTGAATGAGTGAGCTGCAATCCGATCAGTAAATCGTCCGTCGAGCCAATGTTCTCTCGATGAGCATTCTCAAGGATTTCTCGCAGTTCAATCAGATCGGGAAGTGTCTGAGCGTTGATCATCAATTGGTTTGGATTTGCTCGACCATCTGGTCGAACTGCAACAGCTTCTCCTCCCCAAATCAATTTGGCCCCGCTGAGACCAAAATTCTTCCACCTGCGTCGCGTCAAATCTGTTGGACGTCCGTCTGTAGTGCCGTCCCAACCTTCCATCGGCAGAATGCACCAGCGATTTCCGATGGGACCACAGACAGAGTTCAGCGGTTGCTCGAGTATGCTTTCGGAGCCACTTTGAACGGTATCGTCAAACGGCAGGTGGAGATTCAATTCCTGAAGGCGTTCCTGGAACTGTGCTGCGGTTTTGAATGTGGAAATACGAGGGTAAGCCATGGACAGTTTCTCGACAGATGCATTACGAGGCCAACAGCGTTACTCTAAATGGAAACTTGTGGCGACTCCTACCGACAGGTCGCAGTGTTTTTAAAAAAGGCGCAGCATCGATTTGCGATGTTACCGCTGTTCTTCCAGATCCTGTACTTCTGCTCGAGCACAATTCATGACAAATCCATCGCCGTTTTCTGTCATCACAGTATGTGCTGTATTGGGGTTCTCTCTGGCGTTCAGCGCTGCACCTACGAACTCTGACGAACAACCTTCTGCCGAGAAGAAATCCATCGGGGCCCCCGCTGATCCGCAACATCGAGAGACGTGTGTCAAGGTCCTGAAGCCGCTCGGAGTTCTCGTTGGCGAATGGAAAGGTGTTGGCCAACCGCGACGAGGTTCAAATGTCGGAGCCTGGTCCGAGAAAGCTCAGGTGGCCTGGAAGTTTGTTGAGAACCGATCGGCACTGCTTCTGAACTTTGATCCCGGACAGCACTATAAGTCAGTTGTGTTTTCGGTGGCGGCAGATGGCGTGACACCAGAATTATTTCTGATGGCAGCCGGGGGCCAGACGATTCAGTTGAAGCGAAATGATGAGCCGGCTGCTGACAAGACTTCCGACAAGCCTGCAAAAGATGTCGCATGGGTGTTTGAGTCATCTCCCGACGCACTGCCTCAAACTCGCTGCACAGTTCGTGTCATCAGTGATATTCGTGTCGCGATGTTGTTCGAAGAGAAGCCAACAGTTCAGGCTTCTTATCGTCGGCTTTCAGAAATCGGATTGACTCGCGCGGGCGCAAGGCTGGCGAGTGGCAATACGGGCGAGCGACAATGCATAGTGACCGGCGGGCTGGGCACGATCAAAGTCAGCCACGAGGGAAAGACTTACTTCGTTTGCTGTGAGGGATGTCAGCAGGCATTTGATGCCGATCCCGCCGGGACGATCGCTGCCTATCAGGAACGACTCCAGGAAGCGTCGAAAAAAGAAGCGTCGAAAAAGTAAAAAGCAACCTTCTTTTTGTGCCGTGATTCCAGCCGGTGCTCAGAATCAACCGCAGTATCACTGCTCGCAAAGAAAAACGGTCAGAGCCATCATCGAGAGAGGCGTCTGACCGTTCTGGTTGGCGGAGAATTCGTGATTTGTTCTGATCAGTCAATGATCTTGCTGATTGGATATTCAACGATGCCTTTGGCTCCCGACTGCTTAAGCTGCGGGATAATTGTTCGGACCAGGCTTTCGTCAACGATTGTGTTGAGGGCGACCCAATCCGGATCGGACAGATGCGAGACAGTCGGTGTCTGCAGAGCGGGCAGCATTTTCAGAACTGCATCAAGGTTCTGGCGATGAACATTCATCATCAGGCCGACTTTACCTTCGGCCTCAAGGCAGGACTGCAGCATCAGGGCGATGTTATCGACCTTGGCCTTTATCCATGAGTCCGCGTAGGACGTCCGATTAGCGATGAAGCGAGTCGTACTCTGCAGAACCTCGTCCATGATTCGCAGATTATTGGCACGGAGAGAGTTGCCTGTTTCAGTCACTTCCACAATCGCATCGGCAAGCTTAGGAGGTTTTACTTCCGTGGCTCCCCAGGAAAACTCAACATGAGCTTTCACATGGTGACGTTCAAGGAATCGAGTTGTCAGACCAACAGCCTCGGTGGCAATCCGCTTGCCCTCCAGATCTTTCACCGTCTTGATCGGTGAATCTTCCGGCACACAGAGAACCCAGCGGACTGGCCGCCGACTGACTTTCGAAAACACGAGTTCGCAAACTTGATGAACGTCGGCGTTGGTTTCGAGGATCCAGTCATATCCGGTGATACCTGCGTCAAGAATTCCGTTCTCAACGTAACGCGCCATTTCCTGAGCGCGGATCAGCATGCATTCAATCTCCGGATCATCAACCGTCGGAAAATAAGATCGCGAGGCAAACTTGATGTTGTAACCCGCGCGGCTGAACAGTGCGGCAGTAGATTCCTGCAGGCTGCCTGCGGGGATGCCCAATTTTAGTACTCGACCAGACATTCGTCTTAACCTTCGTCATCAAATGAATTCGAGAAACGCGGAGCCCGGATCAGTGCAGAAGATTTATTCGCCAGGGGCTTGCGGGAAGATCTTTTACTTTTTGTAGACCGCATGAGGATCAAACACTCGGTCTCCCTCAACGGCAAACTGCTGAGTTGCGGGGTCGATCTTGCGGAAGAAACAAGTGCGGAATCCTTCGTGACAGGCCGCGCCGCCGATCTGATTCACTTTGACCAGCAGCGTGTCTCCATCGCAGTCAAAATAGATGGCATGCAGCTCCTGAACGTTGCCGCTTTCCTCGCCCTTTCGCCAGAGCTTTTTGCGGCTGCG
>CAIJTV010000510.1:0-2665 GCA_903823635.1 uncultured Planctomycetaceae bacterium | reverse complement strand
TTTTCTCTGCAGCCAACGCAGTAGCTCCGATCGCCCACCTTCAGCGTTTTATTGCACATCGGGCACGATGGCTTCGAAGTCTCGAACACCGGCTCGCTGTGGACATTCACCTGCACGTCACGCTCGCAGTTTCCGCAGACCAAAACGTAGTCCGTCTGATAGTCCCACGCCGCTCGGCAATCTATTTCGTGATTGCAGAACGGGCATCTCTGATCGAATCCAGCCATTTTCAACCCTTTCACATGAGCAGCGGAACCCACAACCGCTCCCCCACAATGAGCAGCGGAACGGAATTTCTCTAGTCAGAACACATCCTCATCAAACAAATCCATCAGCAGGGCATCCACGATGTCCCGCTTCTCCTGCCGTGCCTTTATCAGCTTCTCTTCGACGGTCTTCTTCGTCACAAGGTGGTAATAGATCACGTCCCTCGTTTGCCCAGGCCGATACTGGCGAGCCATCATCTGATCGTAATCTCCCGGAGACATCAAGCCAGAGTTCAGGGTGATCCCAATGCGAGCCCGAGTCAGGTCGATCCCGGAACTCCCGGACTTGCACTGTACGCCCATAATGTCAATGTTCTCAGGGTATGTCGCATGCTCGGTCAAATCCTTCCGAGCGCCGGAGATCTCGCCGTATCGTCGACCGAGGATCTCGCAGCATCGCTTGACGATCGCAAGATCATTCTTGAACCACCCATAAACACAGACCGGCTCGTCGATGTCCTCGAGCAGATCCAGCAGCACCTTGCGCTTCTCTGTGTCCGTGTCGAGTTCTTCGCCTTCAGTGTCCTTGATGAACCCCTGTGAAAGCTGGAGCAGTCGCAGGAACTGCACAGCGCCGTTCGATCCGACGGCTGTCCGTACTTCTTCGTGCGTTTCGCCGGATGCGTTCTCGATGGCTCGCTTGATCTCGACCATCGACTCCTTACGCATCTGGTTGTAAAGTTTACGACCCTTTGGATTCAAAATGACTTCAATAATGATGTCTTGTTTATCCGGAAGAACCAAAACCTCCGGGCCAATGTGATAACGGAAGATCGAAATCTTTTGATTCATTCGCTCAAGATTAACCCACCGATCCACCTTCTGCGGGATGTACTGGTTCATAATCGCATATTCTTTTTTGAATGCGCCCCAGTATTTTCCAAAGATCTGGTCGTTCAGAAAGCGGGCCTGAGCAAAGCAGTCTCCTGGCGAATTTGGCATGAACGTGCCTGTAAGACCAGTACGAGACCCTGCTCTTGAACCAAGTTTCCATGCATGTTTGCTGCATGATGATGATGCAGACTTTAGCCTGTGAGACTCGTCAGCAACGATCTTCTCCCAAGTAAATGACGAGAAGACTTTCAGTAACTCCGGTCGCCAGAATGATTCATAAGTCACAACGAAAACAAGAGGCCGCTGATGCGATCGCTGGAGATTGATCTCTGTTGCGACGATCAATGCTTTATCTTTTGACGATCCCTTGTTAAGGACAATCACATCAAACTCACCATCGGCATGCTTCCAGAACTCCCTTCTCCATACATTAAGAACTGCTGATGGGCAAAGGATCAGAGTTCGCTTAGATCCAACAGTCGATATCTTGCGAAGATGAGAGACTGTCATGTAACTCTTCCCGGATCCCATGACCGCCGACAGCAAGCTATGCCTGGTCTTGTCAAGGAATTCGATCGCCTTTATCTGGTGATCCCATGTCTGTCTTACTTCTTCCGTGCTGATCGCTAAATCCATATTTCTTCTCTGCTTCTTTTCTTACTTTGACTGCGTCTTCAAAAGATAGAAAGTATCCGAGTTGAATCAGTTGCTTATTGAATGTGATTCTTGCGTTCCACTTCTTTGAATTCTTGCACCAGCGAACACCAGTCACTCCGCAAGAGTTTCTTGAGTCTAGCTTTCTGTTCATCCCGTTTTGTTGCACAGTAGCCTCACGGAGATTCGTGATCCTGTTGTTCAGACCATTGCCATCCCTGTGGTCAATGTTGAGCGAAGGCCATTTCCCATAATGAAGCAGCCACGCTATTCGGTGAGATTTGTAGATGCAGCCACAAACACACATGTCCCTGTAAACTTGCCCATTCCCGCTGTGAAATTCCCATCCGACTTCCTCGCCGACATTCCTTCCTCTCCAGTATTGGCGAAAAATAATCAGCCCAGTCTCTGCATGGTAAAAGAATAGCCTCCTAACCTGTTCAGCGACTTCTTCTGTCTCACGTTCAGCGGGTGTTCTTCTTGTCTGCTTCTTTACCTCATCCATACCCGCCTCTCTTTCTCGACTGCTCAATGATCCGGTCCTTCTTGCTCTTCGCGGCCCTCTTTTTTGACCGAACGACCATTGCATCAAGTATGCTCACAAGGTCACGATTGTGCTGGGTTGCCCACAGGCGGACGTTCAGAGTCACTTCGTTGCTAACGCCGCCACCGCACGCATTCAATCCCAGTATCATCACGCGAATGATGTCATCAACGTGTTCTTCCGGGACAGCAAAGACTTCACTCGCCACTTTCATTCTCCTTCTTAATCGCGTCCCACACTTCCTGCCGATGCACAGCAATATCTGCTGGCGCGTCGATCCCGATCACGACCTTTCCGGGACTTACTTCGACAACCGTGATGACGATGTTGTCGCCAATCAGAATCTTTTGGTTTTTCTTCCGAGCCA
>CAIJTV010000509.1:0-2302 GCA_903823635.1 uncultured Planctomycetaceae bacterium | reverse complement strand
GGGTGACATACGGCCTCGGTTGTGAAACGGACAATCTGCCTTCGTTCGTTGTGCTGCCGGACATGCGAGGACTCCCGCCGGGAGGAGTGCTCAACTGGGGTGCCGGATTTCTACCGGCGATGCATCAGGGGACCGTGATCGAGACGGCGGTCAACAGAGATCCGATTGCAAATTTATTTCCACCCGGAGGCCAGCGAACGGACGAGCAGCCTGAACGCCAATTTCTGCAGATGCTGAATCGTCGCCACGCGGAAGAACGCAGTGAAGATACTCTGCTGGAAGCTCGCATCGCCAGCTATGAACTGGCTGCAAAGCTGCAGCTCAGCGCGCCGGAGGCGGTCGATCTGTCGAAAGAGCATCAGTCGATTCACGAGCTTTATGCTCTGAAAGACGAAGACATCGGGCCATTTGGACGCCAATGTTTGCTGGCTCGGCGGATGGTGGAACGAGGTGTTCGGTTTGTGCAGATTTTCTGCGGGGCTGAAAACACGGGCGCCAAAAAGATACGGCCGAACTGGGATTCTCACGAAGACATCGTTCGCGACCATGGATACTGGGGTCGAGTTCTCGACACCGGCGTGCACGCGTTGCTCAGCGATCTGAAGTCTCGAGGGTTGCTGGAGTCGACGCTGATTATTTGCACCAGTGAATTTGGTCGTCAGCCTTTTATGCAGGGCAAGCAAAAGGGCCGCGATCACAATCCCGGAGTTTTCACAGCGTGGATGGCGGGCGGTGGCATTAAAGGCGGGACGAGCTACGGTTCCAGCGATGAGTTTGGCTTTAAGGCCGCGGAGAATCCAACGTACTCTTACGACCTGCACGCAACCGCCTTGCATCTGCTGGGACTGGATCATGAGCGATTATCGTATTACCACAACGGGATTGCTCGGCGCTTGACCGATGTGCATGGTCATGTGATTCGAGAGATTGTGAACGCGTGATCCAGAACGAAACACCAGCTCCATCCGCCACCGGGCCTGCCCCGGTGGTCCATAGGCTTATGCACCACTCGTGGGACAACTTTCGTTCTGATTTCGCCTCTACGCTGCGAAACACAGCCCGAGTCCACGCCATTGGGGATTATCCCGGTGGCGGAGTTTTGTTGACTACCAGAAGATACTGAACATGTCATCCGCATACGAAAAACAATTGCTCGAACCACCGCTTTCACAGTGGCAGGCAGTTCGTTGCGTTGTGCACAACGAACGACTGCAGACGCTGCGAGACAGCGCGCGACGACGGTTGGTCGGCGCGGCAATCGGTTATCGAGCGAAGCTGATTGAGATTGGTCGTACGGCCGGTTTGTTTGCTGAAGATGTTCAAGCGATCTCAGGAGACCCCGGTTCACAACCATTGATCGTGACGGGGCATCAGCCGGTTATTTTTCATTCGGGTCTGACATTTAAGTACCAGACGACAGAAACATTCGCACTCGAACACAATGCTGTCGCCGTCGCCGTTGTGATTGATACCGATGAAGGCGATGCCGGAGCATTCCCGTTCCCGAACTCCGACGCGTCGTTTCAGTTACTGGACGATAAAACACAGCCGAATTCGTCGCTGACAACGTCGTCGCAGATGACTGCATCAACTGGATCCTTCAGCGTTGAGTCCTCGTTGTTGGGTGCCTGCCATCGCAAACCTGCAGACCTGATCCTGTCTGAAGTCGCACGTGCTCACGCTGCACTGCAGAATTGTGGATGCCACCGCGAAGCTGAGCGTTTCCTGCAGATCGCGCAGCAATACGCGGCTTTGGCGACGGATTCGATGATGGAGGCCAATCTGATCGTGCGGTGGAACGCAGGCATTGCCGGGCGAATGCCGGAGATCCCGCTGTCAACAATCTGCTCGTTTCCCGAAGTGTTGCAGTTCTTTGCCGAGTTGCTCGCTCGGCCCTTTGAGTTTGCTCGTTGCTACAACAACTCATTGGAGACGTTTCGCGCCGAACACAAGATTCGTAACGCCGCGAATCCGTTTCCGAATCTGCGCATTGAAGAATCCGATTGCGAACTGCCGTTCTGGTTGGTCGATCCGGTGAAAGGAACGCGCGAGATTGTGTCGATCCGGAAACAGGGCTTCGAAAGATTTTTGGAGGCCAATGGAACAAATATCACGGAGATATTGCCGGGCAATGAAGCGGCTTCGTTGTTCACCTTGCTGGTCGGTGGGCGACAACTGATTCCTCGTGGCGGGCTAATCACGGCCACACTGAGAATCTTGTTCAGCGATCTGTTTGTGCACGGCACGGGCGGTGGACACTACGATTTTTTCACGAATCAGTTCATACGTGCCTGGTGGAATG
>CAIJTV010000508.1:0-3307 GCA_903823635.1 uncultured Planctomycetaceae bacterium | reverse complement strand
TGCCGTCCGCGTTGTGGATATGAAGATTGACGTTGGCATCACAACGCAGACTGCCTTCCTGCATGTTGCAGTCGGAGACGCCAATAAACAGCAACAGTGATCGCAGATCTTCAAGATATCGCCTGGCCTCCGAAGCTGTCCGTAAGTCCGGTTCGCTGACGATTTCCAGCAATGGCGTTCCGGTTCGATTCAGGTCTACTCGACTATCCGCTCCGCGACCGGATTCGTCATGAACATTCTTGCCGGCATCTTCTTCCAGATGAGCACGAGTGATCCGAATGCGGCGAGGTGGCTCGGCCGGATCGTCAGCCGCGATCTCCAGCCAGCCTTTGGAACTGAACGGCAGGTCGTACTGGCTGATCTGATACGCTTTGGGAAGGTCTGGGTAATAGTACTGCTTTCGATCCCAACGGGTGTACCGAGCGATCTCGCAGTTCAACGCCAGAGCCGTCTGGACAGACAAATCAAAGGCCTTGCGATTCATTACCGGCAAAGACCCAGGCAGTCCCAGACAGACCGGACATGTCTGAGTATTGGGGTCATCGGGCCGGAACGCCGTGGAGCATCCGCAGAACAGCTTGGATTCGGTACGAAGCTGGACGTGAACCTCAAGTCCAATAACAACGGTGTATTCAGGGGTGGTCATAGTGACGGATCAGATTGCCTGGGCTGGTAAAGTTTCGTTCGCGGGAAGTGTAATGCTGGCCGGACTTTTGTCACAATCTTACGACACCCGCAAACCGAGTGTTTTCGTCTACTTCCCTCTGTTGAACCTTATTTCGTTTAACGGTAAGCCGCAGCCGTCGGTAACTCGTCTCGTCTGTGACTCTGGCTTGCTGTTGAATCAGGTGTTGAGCGGCCTCGTTGAACGGCGAGCCGCAGGCGGAGGCGAATTCGGGCACCGACGCCTCCAGCTTGCCGTTAAAAGATCACATCAAAATCCAGCTTGCGACCTTCGTTCAAGACAAATGCTTTCTGCCTTCCGGAGATCTGTCGATGAGTTTCAAAACGAGAATTCGATCAGGCAACATGGCTATCTGGATTGTCTGTGAATTAATGGTTTGGGCTTTGTCCGGCGGAGCCAGTTTTGCAAACGAGTTCCCTGATGTGATTCTGCACGACGCGAAGATTGTGACCGTCAATTCGGGCTTTGAGATTGCTCAGGCGATTGCTCTGAAAGGCGAGCGTATCCAGGCCGTCGGCAGCAACGACGACATTCTGAAACTTGCGGGTCCGGATACAAAACAGATTTCGCTGGGCGGAAAGACAGTGCTGCCCGGGCTTATCGATTCGCACGTTCATGCGACCGGTGCAGCCGTCTATGAGTTTGACCATGAGATCCCACCTCTGGAAACGATCGACGACGTTTTGAAATATGTCCAGAAGCGCGCTGAGATCCTGGAAGACGGCCAGTGGATCATCATGAACCAGGTCTTCATCACCCGTCTGCGCGACCAGCGGTTTCCCAATCGCCAGGAACTTGATTCCGTCGCGCCGAGCAATCCGGTTTACTTTCGCACTGGACCTGACGCCGCTTTGAATTCCATGGCGTTGAAGTTGAATGGCATCGATAAGGATTTCAAGATCACGGACGGCTTGCCTGGAAAGATCGAGATGGATCCTACCACGGGCGAGCCAACCGGAGTCATCCGAGCCGCCGGTCGATTCATCAAGACGGAGTCATCAGAGAAATCGCCGAGCCAGGAAGAACGGATGGCTCAACTGGAGAAACTTCTTCAGGACTACAACTCCGTCGGCATCACCAGCATCGTCCAACGCAGTGCGGGTGAGTCTGACGTGACGATGTTTCAAACGTTGAAGGATCAGGGTAAACTGACCTGCCGGACTTTCCTGTGCTGGGGTGTGAGTCCAGACGGCGAATGGTCCAAAGTCGCAGAGCAAATCCAAAAGGCCGCTGACCATCCGGCTCATGTTTACGACAATCTGCTGTGGCTGCGAGGAGTCAAAGTGTTCCTGGACGGCGGCATGTTGACTGGCAGTGCGTGGATGCAAAAGCCATGGGGTGTCAGCACGATTTATTCGATCACCGACCCGGAGTATCGCGGCGTGCTGAATATTCAGCCGGATCGCATGTATGAAATCGCTAAACACTGTCTGGAGCGAGATCTGCAGATTACAGCACATTCTGTCGGTGACGGTGCGGTGAAGGCGTTGGTGGAGACTTACGAGCGAGTCAACAACGACTTCCCGGTGCGAGACAAACGCCCGTGCATTACTCATTGTAATTTCATGAGCGAAGAATCCATCCTGAAGATGAAAGCACTGGGAATCGTCGCCGATATTCAGCCGATCTGGCTGCATCTGGATGGTCGAACTTTGCTGAAGCAATTCGGCGAGGAACGAACCAGTTTCTTCCAGCCATACAAGACACTCTTTGAGCAGGGTGTTGTTGTCGGAGGCGGCTCAGATCACATGCAGCGTATCGGCAGTCTGCGTTCGGTGAATCCTTACAATCCGTTTCTGGGACTCTGGACCACGCTGACTCGGCAGCCACGCTGGAGCGATTCACCACTGCATCCCGAACAGATTATTACTCGCGAGCAGGCCGTGAGATTTTACACAATCAACAATGCCTGGCTGACATTTGAGGAGAAAGAAAAAGGATCGCTCGAGGCGGGCAAGCTGGCCGACCTGGTTGTCATCGATCGCGATATTCTGACTTGTCCCGTTGAGGAAGTCCGAGCAATCACGGTCGAACAAACATGGCTCGGCGGCAAAGTGGTGTATGAGAAAAAGTAAGTAGCCGTCTCGCTCCGCCGAGACGAGCATTAAAAGTTGGCTCGCAGTTGTTAGTTCACGCGTCGTAATGTCCTATCGCTTTTCGGCACAGCAATCTTGTTCACATGCACGCAATAAGACCTCGTCTCGACCGAGCGAGACGGCGACTTTGTTCGTGTGAGCAGTTTGTCAGTGTGTCCAGAAGTCGGCGGGCAACATGGAGCGAAAGCCCTCGGGCTTGATCGCCATCACGGAACAGGACAATTCCGGCAGCAGACGCTCGACGGTGCTGCCGGGCAATAGTCCGGAGACCCCGGTCTTTGAAGACGTTCCCAGCACGACGAGATCCGCGTTGACTTCCTTAACCGCATCCAGAATGCACTGATCGGGACTTCCTGATTTGATATGCACTTTGACGCCAAACGGAAGTGTTCGATAATCGGTGTTTGCCAATTGCTGATGAACCACCGATTCGGCCTGCTGCAATGTTTCAGGCGATCCTGTTCCGCCTTCAACGGCATGCACGATATGCAGCCGAGCATTCAGTGACTTCGCCAACGGCACAGCG
>CAIJTV010000507.1:0-2573 GCA_903823635.1 uncultured Planctomycetaceae bacterium | reverse complement strand
TTCGAACGCGCGACCTTCGGTTTAGGAAACCGACGCTCTATCCAGCTGAGCTACGAGGACTTGTGGATCACTCTATGGCGGCAATCTAGCATGTTTTTGGATGCTTCCGAGTTTGAGCCGCGAAAAATCGGCGGGAAGAACCGGCAATCTCGAATTCGCTGATGCAATCGCCTTTGAAGCAGCCCGTTTTCAGGAGATCACGTCAGCGATGACTTTGCCATGCACATCCGTCAGACGATAGTCGCGGCCCTGGAAGCGGTACGTCAACTGTTCGTGATTGAAGCCCAGAAGATGCAGGATTGTGGCCTGCAGGTCGTGTGGCGTGACTTTGTTTTCCACGACGCCAAAGCCCAGCTCGTCGGTCTGGCCGTAGTTGTAACCGCCTTTTACGCCACCGCCGGCCATCCACATGGTGAAGCAGTCCGGGAAATGGTCACGGCCCAGAACGTTGCCGCCCGCGGTTCGCCCTTCGCGAAATGGTGTTCGCCCGAACTCGCCACCACAGATGATCAGAGTATCCTCAAAGAGACCGCGCTGCTTCAGATCTTCAATCAAAGCTGCGATCGGTTTATCTGTCTTCGCCCACTTGTTTGTCAGTCCATCGGTCAGGCCTTCGCCCGGACCGGTACCGTGGAAGTCCCAGCCCCAGTCAAACAACTGCACAAAACGAACGCCCTGTTCGACAAGACGTCGTGCCAGCAGACAGTTGTTGGCAAAGCTCGCTTCGCCCGGCACAGCGCCGTACTTTTCCTGAGTCTCTTTCGTTTCACGATTGATATCCATGACTTCCGGAACAGACGCCTGCATGCGATAAGCCAGCTCGTATTGAGCAATGCGAGTCATCGTTTCGGGATGGCCCAACTCAGCGGCCTGCATTTCATTGAGCTGCTTCAAGGCATCCAGTGATCGTCGGCGAACATTACGATTCATTCCAGCGGGGTCAGAGACATACAGCACCGGATCACCTTTGGAGCGGCACTGAACTCCCTGGAAGACCGATGGCAGGAAGCCACTGCCGAATGAGTTTGCTCCACCGTTCGGTTGAACTCCGCTGCTGATCAAGACAACGAAGCCGGGCAGGTCCTGATTCTCTGTGCCGAGTCCATACGTCGTCCACGCACCCATCGAAGGACGGCCGGAACGAGGTGATCCGGTATAAAGCAGCAGTTCGGCGGGAGCATGATTAAACTGATCTGTGTTCATCGAATGGATGAAGCAGATATCATCAGCGACTCGATGGAGATTCGGCACAGCATCGGAGAGCCAACTACCGCCTTCGCCATGCTGAGTAAACGTGCGCGGCGTTCCGAGCAGTTTTGGAATCCCGGACGTGAAGGCAAAAGTTCGCCCCTTCAGAAACTCATCGGGGCAGTTCTCTCCGGTTCGTTTGACCAGCTCGGGCTTGTAGTCGTAGATGTCCAGATTCGGAGGTGAACCGGTCAGGTGCAGGTAGATGACTCGCTTGGCCCGAGCGTCGAAGTGCGGCTTACGCATCTCCAGCGGAACCGACGGATTGATTGGAATATCGGCCTTCGCAGTGCCGCCAGACAGAGACGATAACGCGATGGCACCAAGGCCAACTCCGGAAGTCGACAGGAAGTGGCGGCGAGTCTGAAACTGCAGAGATGACAGGTCAGGTGACATGAACAGGTCTCTCATTTTGACCAAAAGGCGGGACGAAATAGCTGAGGTGGGATGTCGGTTAAGAGGCACTAACAAAACCAAGATAGGCGCCCCTGGCGGTCGCTTTTCCCCATGAATCCGGGATCTCTGCGGTGGCCAGTGCCGGTTTTTCGGGCGTTCCTGGCATCGATGATACCCGGACGAGAGCGGCTCTGTCAAAAGCTTTGCCTGAAGCCGGTTCAATCGCCGACAATGGCATTCAAGTTTTCGCGTTGCGCAGGGCGATCAGATTTTTCTCTGCCCCTTCAGTGTCAGCAGGACACGTTCAATCTGCCAGCTATCGTCCTGCTCGCCGGTCATATCATCGGATTTCATTTCTGAATCGATGTCGCTGACCTGAATCTGCAAAAAGAGTTGGCCCCGCAGGCAGGTGCTTTGGATCAGTTCGCCTGGAATAGAAATGGATTGCATTCCCAGCGGGCTTGTCAGCTCGGCGATCGTTTGCATGTTGCTGCGATCGCCGGCGAGGATCTTTACGAATCGCGAGCCGGCTCGGATCAGGAGTTTGAGTTCTCCGGATTCGGGGACAAGTGGCCGGCAGGCTTCAGGGATGTGAAACTCGAGCATTGTCTTTGAAGCAGATTCCTGCGCCTGCCATTCTCGCCGTAGGTTGATATAGGAGCTGCCGACTCCTCCTTCGTCATTGAACACCGATCGATACGTCAGCAGTTGAGGCGGAATCAGAAATGGTTTTCCTGCTTCAGGTGGATACAACTCCAGCGGATGCACGACCAGTACGGCACGTTGTCTGCGAATATCATCGCCTTCAAAATGGAGTACCTGCGAGTCAGATTTGTCCCAAAACAATACAGAGAGTTCTGACGGAAAAACGGTATCCTGAATCTCTCGCGTTGAGTCGAAAACAGAATTCAGTAAAGCTGTTCGATATC
>CAIJTV010000506.1:0-1739 GCA_903823635.1 uncultured Planctomycetaceae bacterium | reverse complement strand
CGTAGCGCAGAATGGTGCGAGGAAGCAGTGAAAGTTTGCTGGAACGCGAAGCAGAACAACATCAGGCCAGACGAACGAGAAGCCGCGAAAGTGGCTTACGATCAGGCGGCTGAGATTTACCGTACGATTCGCGAAGAGGCGACAGCACCGTAATTCTCTCGTCCGCAAATCAGCCGGAACGCGTCAGCGTCCGGTTTAAGGATCTCGTCTCATCCATCGCTTGCTGAATCACTGCCATGAGCCCTGCTGAACCTAAACCCTCAAAGCTGCTTCTTGATGAATGCTTCTCGGCGGCCGATGATCGATTCCTGTCCGAATGGGTCAAATTCCGTTCGCCGGAGATCATCGCAGCCTATCTGCAACAGTGGCTGGCGGATACTCGTCCCTGGGCTCGCCAGCAACTGATCAACTATCTCGCCATGGATCTCAATTTTCCAGGGCACGAGTTATTCGTGAAGCGAGCGTACCGGCATTTTGAATCCGCACGAGATCACGAAATGCTGGCCCACTTTCTGGTGACTTTTGATCGTCTGGTTCGTCGAAGTCGCATCGCGGTACCTCGCTGGGATCGATCCACGCGTGAGTTGATTCAGGACGAACATTTGCATGCTCGCCCGAACAAAACCGTCATCCCCGAGACCGGCCGTACCGGAACCTACGGCACCGGAAAGCATCAGCGGACTTTTCCGTTGCCCGACGTTCGCAACAAGCCAAAAAATCGACTGTTCCGCCATCGAACACGCAACTTTTTGCGACGTCGAGTCTGGCGCTATTTTCGCTGGCTGAGCTACAAGAATCCCTCCGAGTACCTTTGTGCCATTTCCCGCGCCCTTAGCGTCTATACCGATGCGGAGTTCAAGCTGGGCGAAAATATCATCGACAACTGGTCGTTGATGCACGCCTGCTATTTCCACAGCGATTCGTTGAAATTTACGGCCGCACATAGCAATCTTGCTCCGGGCCAGTCATTGGCCACGCTCAGCGCTGCTCCGTATCGGGCGGAGATTTGGCAAACTGTGGAAGGAGCAACGCACCTGATCAATCTGGTCCGGGAGTCTCGGAGCAGTCTTGTTCGTGTCTGGGCCATGGAACTGCTTGAACGCGACCATCAGCAGGCGATCAAACAGATCGACATGAAGATTCTGGTGTCATTGCTGAAGCATGCTGATGCTCGAGTTCAGGATTTCGCGTCGCGCCTGTTTCGAGATCACCAGGGACTGGCCAGCATGACGGTCTCGGCGTGGCTTGAGGTCGTGGAACAATCCGATCGATCCCTGCTGCCAATGATCTGCGAGGCGATGACGAAGCATGTCGCGACGGCGCGCCTTGATAATCCACAATTGCTGTTGCTTGCGACCGCTGAACCAGTGTCCGTCGCAGCGCTGGGTTTGCGCATGCTACAGGAACGACATCAACAACGCGGACTGAATCCGGCAGAAGTGGTACAGTTATCCCGAGCTCAATGCGCGGCGACGGCAGAGGAAATGACAACGTGGGCGCTGCGGCAGTTAGATTCTGACGAAAACTATTCCGTCGATGCCGTCGTCGAGTTTTTTGACGGCCTGCTGGAGCCGATGCGCGCGGCTGCGATGACGTGGCTGGAGGATTCGTCGTCTCACGGCCACGATGATGCAGTGCTCTGGTCACGATTGATTGAAACGCCGTTCGATGATGTGCGACTTCGACTTGTCGACTGCCTGCAACATCGAACGACTCTGCCCGATGTTGATGTGAACTCT
>CAIJTV010000505.1:0-2285 GCA_903823635.1 uncultured Planctomycetaceae bacterium | reverse complement strand
CTCATAAGAGCGTTCGATATTGATACGACTGACAGTGACCAACCGATGGATATCGTCTGCTGGAAGAGTCAAATCAGAAATCCCCGCCAGCAGTTTCGTGAAGAGGTCACGGTTCAGCGGGGCTGTCATCGAGATCACTCGGATCAACTCATGATCCATCGCAGCATCGCCCGTTGGAAAAATGTCCGCGACTTTGGTCAGTAAGGGATTGAGTTCTCTCTCGATAGCCTCCAAAGATGCTCGCGGAGCATAACCTTCGTACATCGGAGGACGCTGTTCACCGGGCCCGACATCGCTCAATGCCATCTGGAGAACTCGAACGGCATCGCGACGCAGTTCAATTGGTTGCTCGCCTGACACAATAATGTTGACAGCGGCTTCCGCGGATGAGGGGCTGAGTGTCGTCGTGCGCATCAACCGCCCCAGCGAAAACCAGAGCAGGCCTGTGGGGTGCGACACCAGTGCTTTTCTCAATGCATCGCGCTGTTCGTCATTGAGACGTGTCAGCAGCACAGCGGCAGAGTATCGAATGTGACGATCGTCGCTCGCTAATGCCTGTGCGATCTCGTTCAGAACTTTATTGAACGTCGCCGCGCTCGTCACAGATGTGAGTGCTTCCAGGGCGAATCGCTGAACAATGAGATCACGGTCGATCAGAAGCTTCTTTAGAGATTCCACTTCCGGGGCGGCGGGGTTGGTGCGACCAATGGCCCAAGCAGTCCGGGCTCGCACCAAAGGAGGACCTGCGTTGCTGAGCTTCATAGCCGTGATTGAATCGAGACCCCCGTACATCTCAACCAGAATCTCGATCGCTCGCATTCGCTCAGAAACACGACGCGTTTCTTCCATCGCCGCTGCGCGGAAGACGTCAGCACCAAGTGATTTCGCCAGCGGCAGCCATTTGGCCCGTGACCAGCTTGTGTTAGGTTGTTCGGCACGCAGAACTACGTTGGTCTTCTCCGTTGCGTCGGCGTTTGCCGTCAGTGAAATCGCTGGCACGGGGCCGGATTCATGCGAAATGCGGAAAATGCTTCCCCGAGTTCCTCGGCCACCAACACTGACAAACAGACTTCCATCTGGTCCAACTTCCATGTCAGTCGGAGCGAATCCGAACTGGTCTTTGCCCTGAGCAAATTCGATCGGTTGACTTTTCCAGCCTGCACCTTGAGAAGTCAGAGTCACAACCAGGATGCGTCCCAGCGTCCAGTCCTGAACAAACAATGCACCGCGATAGGGATCAGGAAACTGTGAATGTTGATAACAGATGACTCCCGTCGGTGAACCGCGCCCGAACGTGGCGAGAACGGGAGGCATGTCCGGATAGCTTCCAGGACGTTTCAGTCCCGGAGTTACGTAGCCAGCATTCGACAAAGGCAGGACATGAAAGACCTGAGTGGGAAGATACAACGGCAATGAAATATCTCTTTCATCATCGCTGTCGAAGGTGAAGAAGTCGCCGCTGCCATTGAAGGCGAAATCATAGGCATTGCGAAATCCGTCTGAAACGATTTCACCGCCTGATAAATCGGGCTTCAATCTGAGCAATGTTCCGGACACAGGATTCTTGATGGGTGATGTCGGCACCGTCGCATACGACGTTGTTACGCCCGAAAAATTTCCCGCGATGATATACCACCAGCCATCAGGGCCTTTCTGAATGGAATGAACATGATGTTCACCGCCGGCTTCGATTTTCATAAAGACCTGAGATGGTCCGTCGGCGACGTCGTCTTTATTGTCGTCGCGAAAAATCTGGACACCTTCGTCGCCGGAACAGATCAGGCTCGAGCCCAGAAAAAACATCCCCTGAGATCCAGTCGCTGGCTTGTCTGCAAACTGCTTAAAAGTGTCCGCTCGACCGTCATTGTTTGAATCGATCAGAATCCGGACATAGCCCGGTCCGGAAACGACGATGCGTCCTTGAGAATCGACGGTCATCGAATGAATGTCATGTGCGAGATCATCGTCGGCGTAAAGTTCCACGCGAAAACCTGGCGGAACCTGGATCCCGGGAGACTCGGGCGGCGTCACGGCGATTGTGTCTGCCCCCGACTGGCCAAAGGTGAGCTCGGGGGAAAAGTAAACAAATAAGACCGTGAGAATGGGCAAAAGGAGGCGTGTTGAGAAGGCAGTGGATGTCATTCAGCGAAATCCTTTTCGGCATTGGCAGTCGAGTTCGGCCCACCAATGTAGCGAATTTGGTGCCATTGTGTGCAGAGCAAAGCGGCACCGTTGGCGAGGGCTCCGACTGTCGGTAAGATTTGGCTTCAAACAGTGGTTTTCTT
>CAIJTV010000504.1:0-5607 GCA_903823635.1 uncultured Planctomycetaceae bacterium | reverse complement strand
TCTCCGGCCCACGCTTCAATATCGAAACTGATGCGGCGGCCGTCGATTTGGGTGACGATCGCTTTCCCGATCACAGCCGCCCCGATGCCAGCTCCGCCAACGTGCTGAATGTTGACTTCTGTACCAACGGACTCTTCACCGGGCTCAAGAAACGGCCGCAATGCTTCTCGCCCCGCGCGTTCCATGAGCAAAATCATATTGGGAGTTGAGAACACGGTTGCTCGGGAGTCTCCTCCAAGCGTGATCACCATGGAAGCGTCGACGATCCATGTCAATGTGCCAACGGCCCCAATGCTCAAACCAAGTTTCATAAACGAAGAGTCTCAGATTGATGCAACGATTGGCCAAACGGAATCAGTATCTGGAATCTACCGACGATGTGGTTGCGGAGTCCAGATCAGCCCAGTCGGGCGGAGTATAGCGAATCGTGTCCGTATCTGTCTTCGTTCGCAGGTACATCCATGTCGCCAGCGCCGCTCCGGGCATTCCGAAGCAGGCGGCGAATGCCCCGAACCCCAGTGAGTCGGCCCGAAACCCACTCAGCCCCGCCGTTGCGAGGAAGCCCGAGAGACCTCCGCAAAAAGCCGCCAGGGCAACCACCGTCGATTTCCGAATGGTTGGTCCATGCGTCAATCTTATGACGTTCAACACAAACACCGAAACGGGGATTGAGCACAACAGGGCCAAAATAAATCCGAACACGGTGCCGAAGATCGGGAAGAGGAATGTCCCGAAGATCGCGCCGGATATCGCTGTGCCGGCGATACAGCTCATCGCGGCTGGCATCAATACTCCTCGCGGGACGGTATTCGACCGAGTCTCAGCGATCTGGCAGTAGGAGGCAGGAATCTCATAGGGGTTTCCGCCAACACTCGAACCAAATTGAGCACTTTCTTCCAGCGTCGTTTCGTGCCGCATGCGACTGGCTCCATCAGGGACCATTGATGCCTGAACTGATTGAGGCAACCTCTCAAGGCAACCTCAGGTTTCGAACCGCTGGTCTCCAGGCTGATTAACGAAAAACGTTCAAGAGAGCCTGAGAGACGAACGTGTTGAATCCAGACGATGGCGGAACAATTGTGGGAGTCAACTTAATTCGCAGTAAGGACTTCTGCCGGCTTTCTTGTCCACATTCACAATTGAATGCTGACTAAGAACCAGTGCCGAAATACGTTCCCGAAATCACAACCCGACGCGTAAGTGAGGGATCGGTGCCGCGCAGAGATATCCCTCACTGAAGTTTCGGGTTGTGATTTCTCGTCACAGTAAAAGCAGGTTGTTATTTCGGGACTGTTCCTAAAGCCGGCTCTTACAAGCGAAAAAAAGCCCGGTTCGATAACGAACCGGGCTTCTTTGAGTTTACAGACTTCACGCGACGTTTAACCGTCGCAGAGCCAGCACGCGGGGAAGGTTATTCCACGTCGTACTCGTTCTGCAGAGTTGAAAGAGCGTCGGTGATCTGGCCTTCGTTCAGACCGCTGTCGCGAACGATTTCGGCACTGGCCTGGTTGTTGCCAGTCAGTTCCTTCGCCGTCGCGCTGATTCGGCCTGAGCCGTCATAGGAGTAAGTAATTTCGATCGGTGAGCCCTTTGGCAGAGACTGTGGGAGATTGGTGATACGGAAGTCACCAATCAATTCGCAGGCTGCTGGATCGATGGCATCGCCTTCGAGAATTTCGACGTGAATTCGTTGCTGACCATCGGCGTTGGTTCCGAATCGCTGCTTCACGTTGTGAGGAATCGGGGAGTTCTTCGGAATCATGATATGGTTGATCTTGCGAGTCTTGTCCTTTGGATCGCTGATCTTGATACCAAGTGAGTGCGAGTTGACGTCGGTGGTCCTGACGGAGTTCAGACGCTTCTGAACCACATCCACGATACCGCCAGTGTTCACACCATTTCTAGCCTGCAGAATGGCCGCGTGAATCGCTGCACCTTCAGCAACGGCTCGTTCAGGAGCCAGAGCACGCGAAGGTTCTCGCTGACAGACTTCACGAAGCATTTGTTCAACCACTGGCATATAGGTCGAACCACCGACCAGCACCAGTTCGTCCAGAGTTCCCGGAGCCACACCAGACTGCTGCAACACGAGTTCTGTTGTGTCTTTCGTTCGCTGCAGCAGGTCGGCTGTCATGCGTTCGTATTCCGTACGAGACAGCGAAACGGACAAGGTGTTACCCTTGTAGTAGACGCTGATTGGAACCTGCATCTTGGAGCTGAGGTCGCGTTTGGCGTCTTCCGCTTCCTGATGGAAGGTCAGCATGGTTTCCGGATCTTCGCTTGGATCCACACCGAACTTACGCTTGAACTGCTCGACCAGATGGTCAGACAGTCGCTTACTCCAGTCAAGACCTCCCAGCATCACGTCACCGTCTGTCGCCAGAACGCGGAAGCTGGTTGGAGTGTATCGAACGACGGTCACGTCGAAAGTACCGCCCCCAAGGTCGTAAACCAGAATGGTTCGCTCTTCGGCCTTCAAATCAGCGCGTCCCAGTTCGCCCTTGCTCCAGGCATAGGCCAGAGTCGCAGCCGTTGGTTCGTTGATGATGTCAATGACATTGAGGCCAGCGATACGACCTGCGTCCTGAGTGGCCTTGCGGCGAACGTCATTGAAATAATAAGGGACAGTGATCACAGCATTCGCGATCGGTCCGATAATTTTCTCGGCGTCCTGCTTCATCTTTTTCAGAATCAGAGCAGATATGAACTCCGGGGTCAGTTTTTTGTTCTGATACACCACGTAGAAGTTCTTATTGCCCATCTCACGCTTGATGGCTTCAACGATTGATTCCGGATTGGCCACCGAAATTCGTTCGAATGATGGTCCGACCACGACTCGGTCTTCGTCCAACAGCACTACTGAAGGAGTGATGTCTCGGCCGTCGGCATTCTGAAGGACCTTTGGATTTCCATCGTGGTCCAGCATCGCGATCGCGCTGTACGTGGTTCCTAAATCGATGCCGACTGTATGTCCCTCAAGAAACTTCATCGTTGCCCTCGGACTCTAAGCTAATTGAAAAATACTGACCTTGTGGACACCTTCCCTGGAACACAGTCTGACACGAAATCCGGTCGTTGCACCAGAATGCTGCTCAGACAACCTGAATTTGGTTCTTCCGGAACGATACCGCCCTGTTTTCCGGAAGTCGTGGATTCTGTCACCCGTCGCCTCACGATTCAAGCGGCAGTCGCGGCGAAATGCGCACTCCAGGAAGACCTGTGACGGTTTTTAGGCTTTTTGAAGCCTGTGCCGTTCGGAAAAGATGCTTTTTGACCACATTGCCGCCCTGACCGCTCGGCAATCACACTGAAAATTAACTTTTCAGCCTACCTGTGACGGTACGTTGCATACGCCAAAGGCGCCGTCAGCGTTGTGACTAAGGGGACAGGAAGCAGGGCAACCGCAAGGATCGAGAACTCGAATGGGACCGAAATGACCGCAGAAATCTGAGTTATCAGCCAGTAACTGGAAGCCGCCCAGGCAAGCCAAAGAGCGACCGCCGAGACAAGATAGCGACTTCCCATCGACCCCGATTGCCACACTCTCCATAAAAAGAGTCCGCTCAAAATCGGAATCAGACCGCAAAGAACCCAGACCTCAACAGTCCAGAGCGTTCGAAAACGAAGCCCGTTTTGTGCATCAATAAACACCAATACGCAGTTGAGCGCCGTCGTCCAGACGAGTCCCATCAGCCGCCACGGATTTAGCGGCATCCACAACGCCAGAGCTAATAACATTGAGGAACTGCTAACGATTGACATCGCAAGGCAACAGAGTCCCGCAACCCAGATCAACGGCGTGACCGATGTCAATCCCTTCCACATCTGCGACGAACTGACAAACCAATCAGTCCCGTAATGGACAACCATGTAACAGCCACCAGCGCTCAGCATAAACAGCCAGCACGTGAGAGTTGTGCAGGCGACGACAATTAACTTGATGGCAGCCATCTGATCATTTCTCAACGGTCGAATGAGGTCAAACGGAGAAATATTAATTCGTCCCTGACGGCCTCGTAACCCAGCGACAGCATCGACCCCAATCAACTGATAGACCAACGGGCAAAAGATAATCGCCAACAGCCACGTAAGTGGTTGACGCTCCCACTTTGGATTTATCAGCGGGATCAGGTAGACCAGCCCCAGAACGATCAGTGGCAGCAACAGGCCCGCAATCAGAGTTACCAATCCGCAACGCCGCAGTTCAAAACCCGCTTGCGCCAACAAACGCCGATCAACTCGAGTAATGGCAGCAAAACGAGAGAGCCATCCGAAGAATGATAAAGTCCATGAGATCTTCGCGCTTTCATTCACGCGGTCAATTTCAAGATCCCGAGGTACCGAAAGAACACGTTCACCGGATAGCTCGTGACGTTGCCGATCAACGGCGAAAATTGTCACACCGATCATGACCGCGACTGCAAAGACCACGATGGCATCGTAAAGGTACGACCAGGAGCGGTTGACCGAATTGCCAAGCTCATTGATCCACGACTCACCCAACGGCACCACACCGATGTACCAGCGGATTAGCCCAACCGATAGAGCTGACAAAAGCAAGATACCGGCCAGCTTTTCGAGACGATTGCGGGTTCCCCACATTGCGGCCAGGCACCCCACATTCATCAAGGCGGTCAGCAGAATAGGGGCATGCACCGGTAGTTTCGTCCCGATCACAGCAGTGAAGAGGCTCGCCGGAATCACATAACACAATACGGACGTCACCACTCCATACAATATCGGCAGTGAGACCAGCCAACAGGTCGATATCGGTCGAGTGAACCCGAGTCGCAGACTGAAGCCGGATTGCTGAGTATCCAGTTCCTGCAGCCACAGCGATGACATTGCTCCGCAGATCATCAGCAGCAGAACCGTGATCCCGGCAATCGGCTGCAAGGCCGATGACTGCAATCTCGAATTGGAGATCACCACCGCAAACATCACGACCATCAAGCTCAGGGAAAACAATCGAATCATCAGATCCGAACGCCCTGTGCGCCAGAGTTCCCATAAGATCGCTCGCTGAGGTGTCTTCATCGCACAACCTCCAACTTTTGCCTGCGCTCACGTCCTGCTCGCGCGACGAAGATTTCCTGCAGTGAAGCGGCCCTGACGCTGGCCACGCTGATGCCGCGTTCCGCAAGACTATGAGGCAGATCTCCCGAATCGTCCGATGTTAACTCACACACCACACGCCATTGCGATCCGATGCGTTCGGCTGAGATCAGCCCCGAGAATTCGGGCGCTTTGTCTGATGGCGAACAACTGTCCAAATGTGCGACAACATGGCGCCGCTTGACTGAATCCACGCTTCCTCGCAAAACAATTCGTCCGTGATCCACCATAAATAACTCATCGGACATCTGCTCCACTTCATCCAACAGGTGAGACGAGAACAGTGCCGTGCGGCCATCATCAGCAACCGTCCGAATAATGGCGTTCAGAATATCTTTGCGAATGACGGCATCGAGACCTGTCGATGGTTCATCCAGCAAGAGCAACCGCGGTCGATGAGCAACCGCGACGATGAGCCCCGCCTGAGCTCGCATTCCTTTGGAGAGGTGTTTTACCTTTTTCGTCGAATCAAGATCGAACGTCCGCAGTAAG
>CAIJTV010000503.1:0-15087 GCA_903823635.1 uncultured Planctomycetaceae bacterium | reverse complement strand
TGGCGCTCGGTCCGGCCGACAAAATGAGATACCTCAATTCATTGCTGACGGAGCACTAGCGTCGTTCCGCTCACGATGTTTTGCCGTTTTGCGATTAATCTGCAGCATTGGAAGAATTGATATGTTCGTTGGTCGATTACCGCGTCGCGGTGTCGTGGGTTTGGTTCTGGCGATGATGTTTGTTGGATGCTCAACCGGAGACGCCCCCAGCTATGCGTTGGATAAGGAACTCGCGCGCGGCTCCGTTCAAAAAGCCATGCAGGCCTGGGTTGGTGGAAAAACTCCGAAGGATCTGCAGCCGGATATCATTGTGGGTGACACTGCCTGGGAACAAGGCAAGAAGCTGGTCTCCTATGAGATCTTAGCAGACGAAGAAACCACGGACGGTTCGAATTTGTATATCCGAGTGAAACGAAAGATCGGCTCGTCGGAATCCAAGGTGACCTACATCGTCGGGACAACTCCGGTCGTTACGATCTTCCCTCAATAATCTCTCATCAGGAATAGCTTCGATGTTTAAGAAGACAGCGTTGTTCTTTTCTCTGGCTGCCATGGGCTTCTCTGCCAGCAATGGTGACACGCCCGTCAAGACTCCTCGTCCCATCCCCGCGACGCGGACGGAGATGAAGGAGCTCCTGGAGAATATGAAGAAGCGACCTTACCGAATTCCACTTCCTGAACTGACGGACAAGGAGAAACAGGAGCTGGGCGAACGCAGCACCAACTATGAAGCGCGATTGAGATTCAATTACATCCCGGTTGCTGAGGGAACAGTGTTCGGAGCCGGACGTCCAAGAACGGCGGCTCCGGCCGGAGCACCGGGATCAGCCACTGCGCCGCGTCAGGATTTCACTCGCAACGCCGATGAGAACATGACGTTGACGTATCAGTTCAAGACGATGCTGTTCTGGATCGTGGCTCGTACAAACAACTGTCAATATTGTCTGGGACATCAGGAGTGGAAACTTTCTGCGACTGGCATGTCGGACGATGCCATCGCCGCACTGGACGCGGACTGGTCTTCCTACAGTGAAGCCGAGCAGGCAGCGTTTGCGTATGCTCGACTGCTAACTTATGAGCCTCATCGAATCTCGGACGAAGAGGTTGCAAAGGTCGCGAAGCATTACACACCGTTGCAGATCGTCGAAATGACCATGTCAATGGGAGGCAACAATGCCATCAATCGCTGGAAGGAGGGGATTGGTATTCCGCAGTCATCGGGCAACACGTTCGCCGGGCGAGGCGGCGCGGTCCCAGCAGCCGAACATTCTGATACGTTTTTGACGCCGACATCCACACGATTCAAGGATGCTCGTTCGATCGTCGCACCACTGGAAATTTTCAACGGCAAGCCCAGCGGCCAGGGCATTACGAATCGCCCCAAACTGGAAACTCGCGATGAAGTGTTGGTAATGCTGGAGCAAGTTGCCAAACGAACTCCGCGATTGCCGTTGGTGGACGAAGCTGTCGCCGCAGCGTGGCTGAAGGACAATAATCAGGATATTCCGGTGACTCCTTGGGTACGCCTGATCGCGAACTTCCCGAACGAAGGCCGTGGTCGCCTACCAAGTCTGGCGTCGCGTGAAAAACAAACGGGCGATCTGACGGAGCTGCAGAAAGCTCAGTTGAACTGGATCGTTGCTCGCCAGGATCGAGCCTGGTACGCCGTGGGGCAAGCCTTCAAAACATTGAAGTCCCTCGGCCAGACAGAAGACCAGATCTTCGCACTGGACGGCGACTGGAAGGAACTGAATGCTGTGGATCAGGCGTTGTTCCAATTTGCGAAGAACCTCGCAGCGTCGCCGATCGCTTCATCCGACGAAGATGCGGCCGCCGCGCTGCAACAGACAAGCCCAGGCACCGTTGTCCAAACGGTGAACCATGTCGCCAGTTGTGCTTACTTTAATCGCGTGACGGAGGCGGCCGGACTTGCAATCGAGTAACCTCTCAACCTGCGGTGAGTTATAATCGTCTGTTGAAGGGTGATGGTCGTTGAATCCAATCGTGTTTCACATTATCAGCGGCGATGCCTTCTTCAGCGGTGTGGCGGTGTTGTTGGCAGTGGTTTGTTATCGCTGGTATCACAGGACGAAAACGATTGATTCCGCAAAGGTTCGATTGCTCCTGCTGATAGTGTTTCTGTGCGGGCTGATCGGCGTTGTCTTCTCGTCAACGCCGATGCCTCTGTCGTTTGCGATACTGCTCACGGGGCTCACTTTGGCGTGGTGTGGAACGCTGTGGTACGGAGCAACTCGCTGTCCCGGAACGCATCGCGCGACTGTTATGCTGATGGTGGTCAGTTGGAGTCTTGCCGCAGCGTTGGAGTTTCCGTGGCGACAACTCCCGGTCACCGCGACGGCGCCCGTGAATGCGCTGACAGTCATTGGCGACTCGGTCAGTGCGGGCATGGAAGAAGGCGAAGCAGAGACGTGGCCATCGTTGTTGTCGCGGCAACACAACCTGGAAGTCCAGGATCTTTCACACGTCGGAGAGACTGCAGGCTCAGCCTTAAAGCGACTCCTTTCGAATGGAATTCATCACGACTGGATCATCGTGGAGATCGGTGGAAATGACATTCTGGGATCGACTTCCGCATCACAGTTTGAGATCGATCTGGAAGCCCTTCTGAGTGAACTCAGTCGAGAGAATCGTAAAGTCGTCATGTTTGAACTGCCTCTGATCCCGCTCTATCACCGTTACGGAATGATTCAGCGCCGGCTGGCGAAGAAGTATGAGACGGCTCTGATCCCGAAACGCTACTTTCTCAGTATTCTGGCCGACAGCGATGCCACTCTTGATTCGATTCATCTCAGCCAGTCCGGGCATCAGAAGATGAGCGATCTGGTGTGGCGTTTGAGTCGTCCGAACTAAGCATTGCGCCCATACTCAGCATGTGCTTTTCCCGGATCTGGGGCATTGCGAAACGATCATGAGTTCGTTTGCCGTGCCGCGGTCGGAACTTATGACATTGCCGCCTGACGGCTTCGATTCCAGCTCCAACCGCTGACAGAACCCTGTCTGGACTCACTCCGTATTCCACTATCGAAGCGGTGGCCGTTATGATTTAAAGTTATTCACCGCACGGTGTGAATTGAGGCCGGGTGTTCGCGGGATACATTTAGCTGCCAGCCTCAATCGTGGCCGCCCACAGAATAGCACCAACCCATTGCACTCAAAGTTTTGTCCGATCGTTAAAAGACCCTCTTCATGCAAACTCTCGTCACTGGCGGAGGCGGATTTCTCGGCCTGTATATCGTTGAACAGCTTTTGCAGCAGGGGCATGCTGTTCGAGTTTTCTGTCGAGGTCAGTATCCGGCGCTGAAGGCTTTGGGCGTGTCCACAATTCAAGGCGACCTGCGGGATGAGGCCGCAGTGAATGAAGCCTGTCGAGATATCGAAGCGGTCTTTCACACAGCGGCGGTGCCCGGAGTCTGGGGTGACTGGAAGACATATTATGGGATCAATACGGAAGGCACCAGGAATATCATTAAAGCGTGTCAGAATCACCGTGTGGCAAGATTAATCTATACCAGTTCGCCAAGCGTTGTCTTCGACGGCGCTGACCACGTTGATGCAGATGAGTCATTGCCGTATCCGACTTCGTGGCTGTGTCACTATCCCCATAGCAAGGCACTGGCCGAGCAGGCTGTGCTGGCGGCGAACAACGAACGTTCACTACGCACCATCTCTTTGCGACCGCATTTGATCTGGGGACCTCGTGACAATCATCTGATCCCGCGGTTGATTCAGAAGGCACGCTCCGGTCGTTTGCGGCGAGTGGGTGACGGGACAAATGTCGTCTCCGTCGCCTATGTTGAGAATGCTGCGGCGGCTCATGTGCAGGCGGAGCAGTCACTCAGAAACTCCACGAGCGCAGCAGGCAGGGCGTATTTCATCAACGAGCCGGAGGCTGTAAATCTCTGGGACTGGATCAACCTGCTATTGGCGAAAACAGCTTTGCCACCCGTGGAAAAGACTATTTCTAAATCCACGGCCACTCGTCTTGGTGCGGTTCTGGAAGGTGTCTGGAACCTGTTTCGGCTCGGCGGAGAACCCCCAATGACCCGCTTTATTGCGGCTCAACTGGCAGGGTCACACAGTTACAGCATCTCCGCAGCGGAGCGAGATTTCGGCTACCGTCCCCTTTGCTCCACGGAAGAGGGACTAAGACGTCTTCAACCCGATCTTGATCACCTGAAACACTGATCTTCTACGAAAATCGAAGTTGATTAAACTGTGCAACGGAATAACCTGTTTCAGGAACAATGTTTTGGAATCACTCGAAGCTCTCACAAAACCGGGACAGGCCCCCTTGCCTGCCCCTTTTCCAGATGATTCTGCCATCTCTGCGGGAGCCCGTCCCGGTTTTGAATTGCGTTCGTAATTCCTTTACGTCGAACCTGAGACCAATACTTCCAATCCCACGTTATTCATTCCCACCGTCACCTGTAACTCCCCTGGAGATGACACGATGAGTTGTCTCATGCCTTCCCGCCTGCTTCGCACCTTGCGTTCTTCGCTGCTCTTGTCTGCAGCCACGCTTCTGTCGATTTTCTTTTCTTCAGCACAACTCAGTTGTTTATCCGCTGACGAAAAAGCTGCGGGCCAGGATGATGCGGCCAAAGCAGAAGACGCTCCTCAGAATCCGTTTCCGGAGGCCGTGATGGTGCCGGAAGGGATCCTTGAAGGCGGCACTGAGTGGCTCAATACGTCACATCCGATCGATCTGAAGGACCTGCGAGGAAAGATCGTTGTGCTGGACTTCTGGACGTACTGCTGCATCAACTGCATCCATGTACTTCCGGATTTGAAGTTTCTGGAACAGAAGTACGGCAATCAACTTGTTGTTATCGGAGTTCACTCGGCCAAGTTCGACAACGAAAAGGTCTCCCAGAATATTCGTGACGCAATCGTGCGATACGAGATCGACCATCCTGTGGTAAACGACAGCGAGATGTTGATCTGGCGCAAGTTTGGAACGCAATCCTGGCCGACATTGGCTCTGGTTGATCCCGAAGGAAAGTATGCGGGATCACAAAGTGGCGAAGGAAATCGTGAGCTGTTCGATAACGTGATTGGAAAGCTGGTTGAATATCATCGCTGGAAAGGCACGCTCGATGAAACGCCTCTCGTATTCAAATCGGAAGCCAGCAAGCTCCAGCCGACCCCTCTGCGATATCCGGGCAAAGTTCTTGCTGACGCTGCTGGTCAGAGACTCTTCATCACCGACAGCAATCACAATCGCATCGTCGTAACCTCAATGGCGGGCGAGCTTCAGCAGATCATTGGCAGCGGCCGTAGCGGACGAGCTGATGGGGCATTTGATACAGCCGAGTTTAACCGTCCTCAGGGAACCATCCTTGTCGGCAACAAGCTCTATGTGTCTGACACAGAAAACCATCTGATTCGCGTTGTCGATCTCGACGCAAAAACCGTCTCCACACTGGCCGGCAATGGTCGTCAGGGACAACCCGGAGCAACAGTTGACGGGACTTTACTTGAGACGTCGCTGAACAGCCCGTGGTCGATCGCACATACAAATGGTGTGCTTTTCATCGCCATGGCAGGGCCGCATCAGGTCTGGGCTCATAAGATCGGGACGAACCTGATCGAAGTCTATGCCGGCTCCGGACGTGAGGACGTAATCAACGGATCGCTGGCAACTTCGGCGTTTGCGCAACCATCGGAGATTGTGAGTGACGCTGAGGGCAAGTTCCTGTATCTGGTCGACAGCGAGGGTTCTTCGATTCGAAAGGTTCCGACAGATCCCGACGGGGAAGTCACAACGGTGGCTGGCACTTCGGAGCTTCCGCGCGGCCAGTCGCTGTTTGCTTTCGGGGACGTCGACGCGGCCGGCAAGAATGCTCGATTCCAGCATCCGCTGGGCATCGCAATCTCCGGAGAGAGTTTGTTTGTGGCAGACTCCTACAACCACAAGTTGAAGTCCATCGACCTGGACAAGCGAAAGTCTTCCACATGGGCTGGTAGCGGCAAGCCCGGCAATACCGTTGATCCACTAACGTTGAATGAGCCGGGTGGTTTGTCCATCGCTGACGGCAAGTTGTTTGTGGCCGACACCAACAATCATCGTATTCTCGCGATAGATATTGCCAGCAAACAGACAACAGTGCTGACCATCAACGGGCTGACTCCGCCAAATCCTCCGAAACAGATAGCCATACCAGAAACCGCCGATGCCATCGCTGTTGAGACGCAGAAACTCGCAGCCGGAGAAAAATTGAAGTTCAATGTGACGCTGACCATTCCGGAAGGTCAGAAACGCAACGACCTTGCTCCGGTCACATGGGAAATCTTTGCAGAAACGGAACAGTCACTGATCGCGGCAGACACACTGGGAGCTCGCGACGAAGCCATTGCCAACGACCAGAATGTCGCTCAGTTCGAAGTTCCTTTGACAGGCACTCCGGGCGAAGCGACGTTCATTGTGAGAATGAGTTTCGGCTACTGCGGTACCGAAGAGAACGCTCTGTGCCGCCTTGCGACCGCTTCCTGGAAGATTCCGGTGGTACTTAACACCGACGGTGGCGTCAGCGAGATTTCTCTGACGTTTCCAAAACCGTGATCTCCAAAGATTCCATGATCCGACCTGGAAAAGTGTCTCAGCGAATGCAGGCTAAGAGGCAATAACAAAACCGGGACAGGCACCCTTCTCCCCTTCTCCCCTTCTCCCCTTTTCCCCTTCTCCCCTTTTCCCCTTCTCCCCTTTTCCCCTTCTCCCCTTCTCCGAGGAAGTCAGTGCTGGTTTTACCATGCGGTCTACCTGGTTTGCTGTGCTTCCAGTGGCAGCCGCAGTTCGAAGGTTGTTCCGCTGCCGATTTCAGTCCGACAACTGATGCTGCCACGCAGTTCACGAATGCGTTCCGCCACAATGTAGAGTCCCAGTCCGGTCCCCTGTGGTTTCCCGGTGACAAATGGCAGAAACAGTGAATTCTGCAACTCCGGACTGATCCCCGCGCCATTATCAACGACCTGGACTTTAAGAGTGCCGTTGACGATCTGAGTCGTGATGAGCACTCTTGGCATGGAGCAGTTCTGGCAGGCTTCGATTCCGTTCTTGATGAGGTTAAAGAAGATTTCGCTGAGTGTGGCGTCGGTCGCTGCGACGATGGCCTGTGAAGCCTGGAGCTCTGTCTGAACCTCCACGCCGTATTGCCGGGCCAGATGCCCAAGAATTCCCAGAAGCTTTTGAATCACGGTATCCGGTTCTGAACGTTGGCGGGTATCATCAGCCGGACGAGCTGACTCGAGCAGTCGTTGTGTGGTCGCGGTGAGCCGATCAATCTCAGTCAGGATCATCTCCACATCTTTGCGATGCTCATCTCGACTCGCCAGATCTTCCGCCAAAAGCGTGGCAATCGTCTTCATCGAAGACAGTGGATTGCGAATCTCATGAGCCAATGATCCGGCCAACAAGCCCAGTACCGACAGCTTCTCCTTCTGCATCGCCTGACGCTCGGCTACCCTGCGAATCTCTTCTCGCTGCTGATTGAACAAGACAGCCGCAAACTGATCGAACAGCAGTCCCAGTGTATTCCGCTGCTCAGACGTCAGCCGATCGGATCGTTCTCGGACGCCGATCAGCACCATTCCCTCCACGTCTCGATAACTGCAGCGAAAAGCACTGCCGAACTGGGCATTCAACATCCATTGTCGCAGTCCCTCATGCTGAACCGTCAGTTGCTCTGCCGTGATCAAATGCCTCGCCTGCAACAGTTGCCGCAACTCCGCTTCAACGGGAATCTCCGTGGACACAGAGGACGGGCAGCAGGCGTCCATGTCAGTACCGACGCGGACGACGATTCGCACCGAAGACACCTGCAGAGAACTCCGCAGGGCTTCGCAGAGCCAGCGAGTCAGTGCCTCAGGTGTTTCCGCAGATCGCTGCGAAAGCTGAACCGACAGTTCTCGCGTAGCATCGCGAACACGCGTCACGGAGCTGCTGAGCAGATACTGCATGGATTCACTGACTCGCTCCCGCAACGGACGCCAGGCCATAATCAGAGCCACAAACAGCACAATCTCCAGAACCACAAAATCGAAACGCGATCGTTGTTCCAGAACCGCCGTCAGAGGGGAAATCGTCGCGTGATGCAACCAGACGACGGCGATCAGACTGCCTCCATAAACCAGCGTTCGCTCAAAAACGATCGGCATAAGGCGATGGCGAAACACATACCACGAAAACATCAAAGCTGGCACAATCGGCGACAGAGCAATCATCATGCGCAGAGTGGGCTCGCCGGGCGATGTGGTCGGTACAAACAAATAGGCCACCACCATGACACTCATTGCCAACAGCATCAGGCTGAAGCGACGAATGAACGGCATCAATTGAGGTCGATGCAAACTCTGACAGGCCTTGTGAAAACAAAAGGCAGCGCCGCAGTTGGCGACCACCAGCCAGATCATGAATGGCATCGTGAAGGACAGAACACTGACTCGAAAATCCCGCCCCGAGTGCGAATACAAATGAGCGGCCACAGGGGCGATGAGCAATAGCGGGAGATAAACAAGCATGTAGCGATAGTCCACCGGCGGCCGCGGCCTGTCTCCGGTATGCAGAACTCGCAATCCACCGTGTAGCACGGCGGCAGGCAACAACATCAACCCCGCAGCCATCATCGTCATACAGCAGAGATCCAGCCGCACGGCGGTCAGCCCGAGAGAGTCCGCCAGGAGGCTATGCAGAAAATCTCCGACGTGAAGCAGCCAAAGACCGAGAAACGACCATGTCAACCAGACGGGCACTTCTGGCCGATTGCTGCGTTCCAGCAGGACCAGCAGCAGCACGGTGTCGATCACCGCGGCAAATCCCAGCAGAAAGGTTTCAATGGTCGCCAGCATTGTGCACACAGTTCGACAAAGTCAAAGATCTCTGAGATGTCAAAATCGTTGCAGAGTTGTATCGCCGAAATCCCGCCGAACATATCCGAGCACTGGCATAATCCGGGACGATTGGTCACCGCGATGCCCAAGACTCGCACTACTCACGATTCTGCAGGCTCTTCCTTGACAACTTCCCGACGCAGAATCACGTTATGATTCCGATCCGAACAAGCCCTTGAAGAAGGAGATAATGCCCAACACAAACAGCACAGGCGGATAGAAGAAAATTCTGTCACCCATCAATCCGACAACAAACCAAACGGCCGCGCCAACCATCATCAGGATTCCAGTGCCCATTGCTCCCCAATTTGTACCGGAACTTTGGCGAGCTTGTGATGGTGGTGCTTCATAGGCATCGCCTCGCGATTCGGATCCACGTGCCGAAGCTGATCGTCCCTTTTTCTTCGGCGGCATTGCGGCCGGTGCGTCATTGTAGCTGTCGTACGAATCCCAATTATCACTTCCGTACGCGTCGTCGCTTTTCTCCTCAACCCAATTATTATCCTGAGGTTCTGCACGGCGTGCCTTCTTCGGGCGTGAGGATGGAGTGCTCTGCGGTCTTTCCGCCGCAGCACTTCGCGTCGACGGTACCGAGGTTACTCGTCGAGGTGCGGGCTTTTCAGGAGCCTCCTGAACATTCGCCGCAGGTATGGAAACGACTGACTGACACTTCGGGCATTTCACTTTCTTCCCGGCCGCAGTCGAAGGGACAGACAATTTGCCCGTGCATTCACCGCACTGGAATGTGATCCGATCGCTCATGAGATTTCATCCCTTCGATTCTGGCGAGACAGCCAAAACGTTATAGATCTTTGATCGATAATTCAGGCCTGGCCAGGAGACCCGCCAGAAACGCACGTTATTCCACGGAGACAGAGATCGACTTCTCAGGAAGGCTTGTCGCTGCTTCACAGTGTTCCACAACGATTTTTTCTGCTCGATCTTTGCCGACTTTGATTGTGTAATTTCCGAGTGCATAAACGGGCGGAACAAACGACGCACCCTCGGTTCGAACAGAATACAGCGTCTCACCGGTCACTTCTTCAATCACCTCGACAACAGCCGACTCAGAATTCTGAAGACGCAACTCCGGCAACCAGCCAACAGGCTTGCGCCCATCATTGTCCTTTATGGCAACAGTCATCGGCCAGCCCGGGAACTGAGCAGAATCTCCGTCATCCACATTCGCAAAGCGCGGCCAGCACTCGAATGTAACCGTGCCTTTTGCTTTATCGAATCGAGCAATCCCGTAACCATCCGCTCGCTTGAGTTCATCACGCGGATCTTCAGGATTCGCATAGGCCATCATGGTGATGTGATTGCCCAGCCCATCCAGATAGTCGCCAGTCCAGGGAAGAGGACTATTTGCAACGGCATGAGGCCCCGCCTTCTCATCTTCCGGATGCCACCACCGCCCGTAAATCGTGTTGACGATCGCCGGGCTGGTGAATGCATAAGGTCCATCTCCAAAATCATCGATGCCGTGTTTCACGACAACCGCCAGATGCTGATCGCCGCAAAGATGCGGAGCCCACGCTTTACGAATCTCCCGCAGTGCCGCTCGGCGACCGGATTGAGGCCAGCCGTTGCAGTCGAGATCTGCCAGAAGCCGATCGTTCCGTCCGCCATGCATATGCACCGCGCCGCAGAACGCGGTCTGCGACAGCACGCATTTCATGCGAGCCCCCGTCCAGTCTCCAGTCCATTGATTCAGAAACTTCAACTGCCGCTCGCCCAACAACTGCAACCCCGGCACATCAACAGCCGTTCGATCATACTTCGGGTCTGTGATGTGGTCCGGTCGCGGGCCCAATTGAGGAATCGTGCCTTCCGGTCCGGTCTTGAATTTTCGATCTTCCAGAATTGCAAAGTCGACTCCACCGACGCGCAGGCGAGTGTAATAGACGCCGATGCCCTGTTGCACCGGAGTTGAATCAAACGGCTCCGGCAAATGCCAGGTCTGACATCGCTCCACCATCTTCACGTAATCGGCGGGATAAAAATAGCCGCCATCAGAGCCCGTTGCTTTGCTGGATTTCTTGCCGTCGGCTCCCCAGAGATTCGGATGTCCAACATCATGATCATCGGGAATCGAAACAACCGGCCGGTCTTTTAGAATGTCACGAAACTGCACACCCCACTCAAGCCATCCGAACGTATGCTGGGTGTGGTGGTAAGACTGATCTCCGGCGAAGAACAAAAGGTCCGGATCCTGCTTGCGGAGATTCTCCACGATCGTGACTCGCGGGCCAGGCGTCCGGCTTGAATTACACGACAATGTTGCCACAACGATCGTTGATTTATCGACAGGGTCTCGTCGAATAGTCCCTTCAAAAGAAGACTGCTGAGCCAGGCGAACTCGATAAGCGACATCTCGGGAGTTATCCCAGTTATCAACTTCAAAGTGCGCACTCCAGCCGGGATAAATCACTTGCGATTCTGCAGCCTGCTTCCATTCGTCGCCCTCGCGAAATTCCAGTGTCGCGGTCCGTGGCTCATCCGGCCTCAAAGGATACAACTGCGCCGACAGTCTCAGGATTCCATGATCATGCGTGTACAACGCAAAAGCCACAACCTCGTTGCGAGGCACCAATAGCCTCGGCTCCTGTGGCTTGCCCTTATTGGCGCCTCGCTCCACCGTTGTCGGCTTCCACCAGTCTCCCGTCGCGTCTGCATCAAGACGAGGATTCTCAGCACCGAACGGGTGCGGATTCAGCTCTTCAGCAGCGCGGCCATTTGCAGAAGTGGAGACCAGTAACAAAATGACGCCGATGGAGACGCTGTATCTTCGGATGGTTCCATGCATTAAATAAACATCTCGGCTGGGCAAATGTTCTGGGCCTCTCAAACGATCAGTTAGCCTTAGGGCTGGAGATTAGACAACATCTGAGCACTTGGCCACCGTCGGGCCGGTGTGATATTGAACGAAGGTCGTGGAGTTGCAGAGGATTACCGGAACAGAAGCTCTCTGCCGGCATCATCCTTGCCCCACGTCTTTTCAGGCAGTCCCTGAAAACGAGTGAACTGTCGATCGTTGAAGTCGTCCGGGTAAAAAAGGCAATTGGCGCGGTGCGACTCACGCATTCTGTTTCGCGGGCTTGAAGCCAACTCTATTCGAACACGGGCTGAGACCATCAGAAAGCGGGACTGCTGTAGCGAATTGTAATGGGTGTCAGTCGACGCGATTCAGCCAGTGCAGCGGACGCCTGCGAGTATGAGCTACGGCAACGACCACAATTTCATCGGGACGACAAAGGTAAACGACCGCATAGGGAAATCGATGCAGCATTTGCCGCCGAATCTCGTGAGGACCGGAGTAGTATTCAAGCTGCGGGGCGCTTCGCGGATTCTCACAAATCGCGTCAAATGCAGACCGCATTTCAATGAGAAAGTCGTCAGCAAGCCCCGATCGCCTGTCTTCATACTAGAGCGCGGCGGCGATCGCCTCGCCATCCGCCGCTGGCAGCACTCGAAAATTCACGGCGAGCCCTGACGGTTACGATGCTCTGCAATCGCTTGTTTCAAATGTTCTAGTGATTTATCGAAATCTACCGTCGAAGTCTCACCGCGATCATAGGCCGTTATTCGGCGGTTGATCTCGTTGGACCAGACCTCGCCAATCTCCGGCGACGAGAAATGCCCTGTTGCCATTTTCTGCTCCAGCATATCTGCCACGAACGCCTGATCGACGGGTGGCAACGCCAACGCCTTCGCCAGGATGTCGTCTCTCGTTATCACAGGAAGTCCCTCACCAAATCACGATAGCAGAGCGTCACAGGCAACAATCTTCGCACGCCCCCCTCCACCTGTCGAGTGGTGACCGGAAAAAACGTTTTACCCAAGACCAGTGGCAATCTTGCCGTGGCTGAACGCATACACGATGCAGGGGATCAAAGGAGTTGATTGCGCTTTCGCGACGGGCCACTTCCGTCCCGCCCTCCGGACACACACTGCCGCACCCACGATAATCCAAAACAATCATCACCGACTCGCTGCCATATTGAGGTCTCCACTTGTGACCTCCTCGGCATTGTCCAACCACTACAAAACCGATAATAAACCTTCAAACCATCCACGCACAAACAACCTCTCTAAGTGCAATTCTCCACCTCTCAAAATCTGAGTTAAACCACAAAACTGCCGCCAAATTCCACGAAGAACCACTCTTCGGGCCATTCTCGGCGACGCCTGTTGGTTGACGTGCATACGGATCACGGCAAGACGCGAAGTCCGGCCCAGCAGGCGGGCAGGAGCTATCGAAATCGGCTGCCAAACCTCTTGAGCCGCACGCTCGCAAAGTCGCTGGTTGTTCTTCGATTGGAGTGTCTACAATACAGGCGGCCGGCGGCGACTTCTCGGATGAATTTCGCCGCTTCCTGAACATCTGGATGAGGTTTGCATGCGTCGATTGTTTTTAAGCATTTTGATTCTCTGCCATCTGACCATTGCCGGATCAGCGGTTCGCGCTGATGAACAAAAAACAGTTGACGAATCCGTCCGCAAGGACGGCGCCACCCCAGATCTGAGCTTCCAACTGCCGACGTTGGATGGCCAACTGGTCTCGATCGACAAAGCTCCGGATGTAAAAGCGACCGTAGTCTGTTTTCTGGGCGCGGAATGCCCAATGGTAAAAATCTATAGTCCTCGACTGATTGCGTTCGCGAACAAATTCAGCGCGCAAGGTGTTCGATTTGTCGCGGTAAACAGCAATCGCCAGGACACACTGGACGATATTCGCAGTTATCTCAATCAACACCCCTTGCCGTTTCCATATGTTCGAGATGAAGGCAATGTGGTGGCCGATCAATTTGGTGCCACGCGAACTCCCGAAGTCTTTGTGCTCAACTCAGAATTGCAAATCGTTTACCACGGTCGCATCGACGATCAGTATGAACCGGGTATTAATCGTTCTGCAGCAACTCACAATGATCTGCGAAACGCGATCGAGCAAACTCTGGCCGGACAACCTGTGGCCGTGGCAAAGACACCTCCAGTCGGCTGCATGATTGGAAAAATTCGGCGTCCAGTGACACCATCACCCGAAGCCACTGTACAGGTGACGTATTGCGATCAGGTTGCTCGAGTGCTTCAGAAGCATTGCGTCGAATGTCATCGCGCGGGGGAGATTGGCCCGTTTGCTTTGGACTCGTACGAAGAAGCTGTCGGCTGGGCGGACACGTCTCTGGAGGTCATCGACAATGGTCGGATGCCTCCGTGGCATGCGTCTTCTGAACACGGCACGTTTGCGAATGCTCGGGATATGCCAGCGGCCGACAAGGAGATCATTCGGCAGTGGATCGCGGCTGGGATGCCAAAAGGCGATGAATCAAAAATGCCGGAACCTGCAAACTTCGCAAGTCTCTGGGCCGATGGTCAAAAGCCTGATCTCGAAATTGCGATGCGCGCCGAACCTTACAGAATCCCTGCCGAGGGCACTGTTGAATACCAATATTTTGTGATCGATCCCGGCTTTACTGAAGAGAAATGGGTCAAGGCGGCGCAAGTGATTCCCGGCAATCGTTCGGTTGTCCATCACGCGATCGTGTTTATCAGACCGCCCGACGATCAGCCGTTTCGAGGCGTGGGCTGGCTGACGGCTTATGTTCCCGGACAGCGAATGATCCCGATGCCGCCGGGCCATGCGCGGCGAGTTCCCGCGGGATCGCGTCTGGTCTTTCAGATGCATTACACAACCAACGGGACTGAGCAGGAAGATCTGTCAAAAGTGGGCGTGATTTACGCCGACCCAGCAGAAGTCACAGAAGAAGTCATCACGCTGATCGGGATTGATCAGGAATTCGAGATCCCGCCACAGGCTGAAAATCATGAAGTCAAAGGCCGAGTCCGCTGGATGCCTAAAGACGGCAAACTGCTGGCCATCGCTCCGCATATGCATGTTCGCGGCAAGTCGTTTGAGATGTCGGCCGAGAAGCCGGATGGCTCAACGACTCTTCTGAATGTTCCTCAATACGACTTCAACTGGCAACATTCGTATGTCCTTTCGGAGCCTGTGCCGCTGTCCGAAATTACCAACCTGAACTTCACGGCGACCTTCGATAATTCTGAAAAGAATCCATTCAACCCGGACCCGACGCAATGGGTCAACTGGGGTGATCAGACGTGGGAAGAAATGGCTGTTGTGTTCCTGGAGGTTTCGGACCCGCTGAAGAAGTCGGAAGA
>CAIJTV010000502.1:0-4162 GCA_903823635.1 uncultured Planctomycetaceae bacterium | reverse complement strand
GGAGTAATGAATGCAAAACTTTCTAAGTTGCTTTGAAACCTGATCAGCCGGCAGAATCTGCTCGGCCAGTCGAAAGTGTTCACAAATAACGTCACGCTGCTCATGAACCGTTGGCGCGTCCGGGAGTGGTTCACCACGAAGTAATGCGGCGGCTTGTGAAAAGATCCAGGGGTTGCCAATTGATCCGCGAGCCGCAGTGACACCATCGACGCCAGTCTCCTGAAGCATGCGCACGCAATCAGTCGCTGTAAACAAATCACCGCTGCCGAGCAATGTTCGGCCGGGAAAGAGTTGACGAACTTCCCTCAAAAACGACCAGCGACTGGGACCGATATACTTCTGTTCCACAGTGCGACCATGTACTGTGACGGCCGCGATCCCTGTCTCAAAGGCTGTTTCGATGATGCGAAAAAAGTTATCGCGACTCTGCTGAGTATCATCCAGTCCACGCCGCATCTTAACTGTCACCGGAATGTGTGATGGAACAGCGTCTCTGACTCGTCGCAGAATCTCAATCGCAACTTCGGGCTGCCCCAGGTGATATCCACCCCGACATCGTCCGCCTGAACGTTTTGCGGGACAACCGAAGTTAATGTCAACAACGTCAAAGCCCGCTTCAACCAGTTTCAACGCAGCACCGGGGAATTCATCCGGCTCAGATCCCATCAACTGCGCACCCGCTGGATGATCACTTTCCACCAGATAGAGGTGATGCCGTGTCTTTGCTCTGTCCTTCAGAGAGCTAATAAACGAATCGGTCATCACTTCGCAGATGGAATAAGGGGCTCCCAGTTTTTTAGCAATTGCACGCATTGGCCAATCGCTGTACCCACTGAGTGCAGCTTGAACAACGGGCAAATCCAACGATATGGAACCGATCCGGAGCACGATCAACTTTCATTCAATTTCAAAGACAACTGTCATAGAACAACGGCCGCAACTGCGCTTTGATCACAGCAGCCCAGGCGGATGTTCTGGCGGTGTGAGTGAATCCTGAAGCGTATGGTTCACGTCAAATGATGACGCTGCGGCAGAGTGTAGCGATCCTGTCGACCATTCGCATCGTAATCATTCTCCCGACAGTTCCGCTCATCAGATCAATCGCTACGACTGACAATTTTCACGCAATGTGCCCTGCTGGACGCCATGAACACATCATCTGTTTCATGAATTCAACGGCAAACCAGCATTAAAGAACCTAGGTTTGAAGGCATTCGGAGCAACCTCTCTGTGGTCTGCTCAGATGTCTTCGTTCAGGGTTTGTAACTCTTTCTGTCAGTGATTCGATCATGCTGGTGCGGGAACTCCATCCAAAATCTGCCGACAAAACACTCGTTCTGAAGAACGCAGGGTCAGCGAGTTCGCAGATTCTGACAGTCAATCTGGAAGACTATTTTCAGGCCGGTGCGTTTCATCGATTTATCAGTCCTCGAAACTGGTATCGTTTCGAGTCAAGACTTGAGAAGAACACGGAAGAGACGCTTGAACTGCTCGCACAGCACGACGCCAAAGCCACATTCTTTGTGCTTGGCTGGATCGCTGAAAGGTATCCGGAACTGGTACGCAGGGTTGCGGACGCGGGCCATGAAATCGCTAGCCGTGGACATCTGCATCAACCGCTCTTGAAACTCAGCGCGGAAGCGCGACGCGAAGATTTGCGACGATCACGCGAGGTACTGGAAGACACGATCAGCCGACCTGTTGTCGGGTTTCGACTGTCTGATGGATGGCTCCGCAAGAAGGATCTCAGCTTTCTGAATGAACTGCAGGAAGCTGGTTATCTCTACGACTCCAGCCTGATGCCGCGTCGGCGAGACTTCGGTCAGCAACCGTGGCGTCGACAAATTCACGAACATGCCTGCTCAAACGGATCAATCCTCGAGATTCCTCCGTCAACAATACCGTTCGCCGGTGGCTGGTTGCCAATCGCAGGTGGAAACTATCTGCGGCAGTTGCCTGAGTCTTTCATGCATTCTGCCATTGAAAAGTGGCAGCAGACGGAGGCTTCTCCGTTCGTGATGTATTTCCAGGTCTGGGAGCTTGATGAACAGCAGCCGCGGCTCAGCGTTACAGACCGACTCACGAAGATCCGTCACTACAGGAACCTTGGCAAGTATCGTACGCTTCTGCCGCAATATCTTGAGTCAGCAAAGTTCACTTCCATCCATGAACATGCAAAGCTGAAAGCAAGTCCGCTCGCTTCACTTTCGGAGCAGGTGCGAGTGTTGGCCGATCGTCCAGCCAGAGCAAATGTTCTGCCGGAGGTTGTTCCGACTTTAACGGAAAATATTTCGACAGCAGGAAACTCGGGCGTTCGACGCACTCAACGTTCAGCCGCCACGCTGGTCATTCCCTGCTACAACGAAGAGTCGACGCTGCCTTATCTGCATCGCACGTTGCAGTCACTGCGTCACGAATTGTCGAGACAGTGGGATCTTAAGATTCTTTTCGTCGATGATTGCAGCAGGGACAACACTTACGAGGTTCTGCAGTCTTTGTTCGGCGATGACCCAGACATCAATATCCTTCGGCATGAGACCAACAAAGGTGTTTCTGCCGCCATTCTCACCGGCATCAATGCCGCACAGACGGAAGTTATTGCATCGATCGACGCGGACTGTTCCTACGACCCGCACGAGCTGACAAATATGTTGCCTCGACTGACGCGTGATGTCGCCATGGTTACTGCATCACCGTATCACCGTGACGGTAAAGTGAACAATGTGCCGAGCTGGCGATTGGTGCTTTCGCATACTCTCTCCTGTATGTACCGCGTGCTGCTGGGACAGAAACTTGCGACATGGACCAGCTGTTTTCGAGTCTACCGCAAACAGCAGATCGTCGATCTGCCGCTTGTGGAGAACGGCTTTCTGGGAACCGCAGAGCTGGCTGCTCAGTTAAGCCTTCATGGAAGAAAAATTGTCGAGCATCCGGCAACCCTCGAGGTTCGGCTGTTCGGGTTTTCAAAGATGAAGACCGTTCGCACGATTCTGGCTCATCTTCGACTGCTGTCGAAAGTTGTCACCAGAAAACTCAGTGGATCCCATGGAGCCTTGAAGTAAGTCACTACCGTTCCTTTTCAAACCTCAGATCTCAAATCCTTTAGCCGAAGTGCTTGTTTTCGAAAGAGCCTCAACCATGACGAACCGAATCACACTGCCATCTGATCAGGACGCTACCGGACGAACATTTGGACCAGAAGAGCTGGAAGCCGTGCGGCAGTGTCTGGCCAGCGGAACATTGACGAGTACCAAAGGCAATTTCGTAAAGCAGCTTGAAACCAAGTTTGCCGCGAAGATTGGTGCAAAGTTCGCCTACGCGTGCTCAAGCGGAACCGCTGCAGTTCACTGTGCAATTGCAGCATTGGATACAGAACCTGGTGACGAAATCATTACGACATCCATCACCGACATGGGTGCGATTACGCCGATCATCTACCAGGGCGCGATTCCTGTTTTCTGCGACGTTGACCCACACACCTACAATGTCACAGCAGAGTCCATCGCAAAGGTCATCAGCCCGAAGACCAAAGCGATCATCGTGACTCATCTGTTCGGTAACCCATGCGACATGGCTCCAATTATGGAGCTGGCCAATCGTCATGGCATTCCCGTGATTGAAGATTGTGCCCAGTCGTTTCTGACGACCTACCGCGATCAGTATGTCGGCTCGTTCGGAGCCGTCGGCAGCTTCAGCCTGCAGCAGGGTAAGCACATCACGACTGGTGAAGGTGGTATCGTAACGACGAACGACCCTGCTCTCGCCCGCCGAATCTATCTGTTCATCAACAAAGCCTGGGGATACGGCGACGCAAAGCCAGATCACTACTTCATCGCTCCGAATTATCGCATGAGCGAACTGCTGGGCGCTGTGGCTGTCGCTCAGCTCGATAAGCTGGATGCAGTCGTGGAATCTCGCGTTCGGACCGCTGCTGCACTGACAACAGAACTGGCCGGACTGCCGGGTATTGAAACTCCGGTGATCACCGAGAAGAGCGTTCACACGTTCTGGAAGTACTGTCTGCGAGTTGACGAAACCGTCATTCCAGGCGGCACAGTGGCTCTCGGAGCTGCTCTGAAAGACTTCGGAATTCTGTGTGCTCCACGATACATCCAGAAGCCAGCCTTCGAATGTCAGGTGATCAAGAATCAGGTGACGTTCG
>CAIJTV010000501.1:0-4386 GCA_903823635.1 uncultured Planctomycetaceae bacterium | reverse complement strand
ATGTTTTCCGCAGGATGTGGAACATACCGGATAATCTTGCGGAGGATGGCATCGATGATGTGGTGCTTGAGTATGTTATCAAGCAGATCAAATACCCCGAGCCTTTCCTGTCCAAAGTTAAGCATCTCTATGAGCACTCCACAGAGGTCAGTTTCGACACCGTGGAGCTTCTGGATGGACGAGTCTTCGAAAGATATTCCTGCCCTCAGCTGGTTGCAGGAGTGGTAGCAGGTCGAGCATGGAGCTTTCGCGATGTCACCGAACGCGTTCGGGCAGAGGCGGCTCAGGTCGAGGCTTTCGATCGTCTCAAGAAGATTGCAGGTCGAATCCCGGGGGTTGTTTATCAATTCCGCATACGCCCGGACGGAACGGCGTGCTTTCCTTATGCCAGCAATGGCATGCGGGAGATGTTCGAGGTTGATCCGGATGATGTTCGGGAAAACCTCGCAGCACCAGATAACTTAATCGACCCGAAGGGACTCTGGCAGTCTATCAAGAAATCTGCAAAAGAACTGACGCTCTGGGTTCATGAGTTTCAAGTACGTCGCAGCGATGGAGCTGTTCGCTGGCTGGCCGGGAACTCCGTGCCGGAACGTGAACCCGATGGTTCCACGTTGTGGCATGGCGTTGTGACGGATATTACAGAACGTCGCGAGGCTGAAACCAAACTTCGTGAAAGTGAAGGGCGGCTGCGAGAAGCCCAGGCTATCTCCCAGATTGGAAATTTTCACTGGGACTCAAGAACTCATCAAGTCACCTGGTCTGACGAACTGTTTCGGATTTATGGCAGGGTTCCGGGCGAATTTGAGCCCAGCTTTGAATCTTATGTGGCCGCCATTCACGCTGATGATCGAGAGCGGGTTCTTAGCAGCATACAAACCGCGATGGGAACCAAGTCCGCCTTCGACCATCAGTACCGAGCCTCACAGACAGACACCGAGGCCTGCTGGATTCGAGCGCGAGGGGTGCCTGTTCTGGATGCGGCCGGTGAAGTCATTGGCCTGGAGGGTACCTGCCAGGATATCACGGAGCAAAAGCGTGCAGAGGCAGTGACCGCCTCACTGGAAGCTCAGTTGCGTGAGTCACAAAAAATGGAGGCCATCGGAACCCTGGCGGGCGGCATTGCGCATGACTTTAACAACATTCTGACAGCGATCCTTGGAAACGTGGAAGTTGCTCGTCCGGAATTCAGCGATGGCAGTGCGTTGGCTCAGCGGTGTCTGGACGATATTCAGCATGCCGGATCAAGAGCGCGTGATCTTGTCCAACAGATTCTCTCCTTTAGCCGCCGTCAGCCGACCGATCGCAAGCTGATTCGACTGAGGCCCGTTGTTGAGGAGGCCGAACGCCTTCTGCGAGCAACCCTGCCATCAAGGATATCGTTGCAGGTCAGGTGCGATGCTGACACACCGCGTGTGATGGCAGACTCGACTCAGATTGAACAGGTCCTGCTGAACCTCGCGACAAATGCTATGCAGGCGATGAAAGGTGTAAGGGGCTTCATCACGATCACTCTGGACTCATTGGTGCTCGATGAAACCCTGACCGGTACGCATGTCGGGCTGCGGAAGATTCAGCAAAGTTCCGGCGGAGCGGTTCGACTGACGGTCAAAGACGAGGGGCCCGGGATGGATGCAACGACGCTGCAGAGAATCTTTGAACCCTTCTTCACAACCAAACCGGTGGATGAAGGGACCGGACTGGGATTGTCTGTGGTTCACGGCATCGTGCAGAGCCATGAGGGTGTCATCACAGTGGAAAGCCAGCCGGGCCATGGAGCAGTCTTTTCAGTCTACCTTCCGGCTGTGCTCGTGGACGACAGATCACAAACTGCCGAAGCAGACAAGGCTGTCGTACCGGAGAAGCCCGATGCTGCGGCTTCCCTGCAAATACTTTATCTCGACGACGACAACACCGTGTTGCTCCTCCTGAAACGCCTGCTTGAACGCCAGGGGCACAAGGTTACCTGTTTCGCAGAGCCTCGCGAAGCTCTGGCAGCATTGCGGAATGCTCCTGATTTTTTTCATCTAGTGGTCACAGATTACAACATGCCCGGCATGCATGGGTTGGAAGTGGCACGCGAGATTCGTCGCATTCGTGCGGATCTTCCCGTTGCCGTAACCTCCGGATTCATTGATGAAGAACTCCGCGCTGGTGCGGAGCGAAATGGGGTGAGTGAACTGGTCGCGAAGCCCTTTGCGATCAACGAACTTTACGCGGCCGTGCAGAGAATGGCTCAGGCCGCTCGTCGCAGGGATGTATGATCGCTGACAGCGGCTGATCGTGTTTCAGGACGAGCCACAAGCGACTCCTGCAATGCTTCAATCGAGCCACCTGCCTGATACTCAAATGAAACGGAGACCGTCTCCCCGGCTCGGACCGCAAACGGCTTGTGAATTGGCAGGACAAGTTGATTCATCAGCCACGTAACGGCGCGTTTTTCTGTCAGCACAAACGCCAGAAAATTATTGGTCAGCAGACTGACCGCGTTGAACAATCCATCCGACTTAATTGTCATCTCTGTGGCGACTCGAAACGCCAGCGGTATCTCAGCGCCGTAGTCGATCGTGGAGTAGAAAAAAGGATCGGCCAGCCACGAGTCTTTCATATGAGGACCGGGCGGTTCAAACAGTGGCACACTCGCCGTATAACCGGAGAAACAGAAATCCTGCTGAATAGGCTGAATGGCCAGTACGGATGTGTCGGGAATAAATCGAGGCATCAACGGACCGAATCGTTGGCGATATCGTTCTTTAAAACTGTGCAACACCTGCAGTTGCTTTTCACGCACCATGCCAACATGCAGCATCTCGCAGATCACCACATCCACCGGTTCTGGTGGCAGGTAATTCATTGCGTCAGCCAGTATCACAGAGACTCGATCGCCGTTCGAATTGTTTGCGAGGAAAGACTGAGCCGCCCGAGCCAGCGCGGGATTGCGCTCAACGCAGTAAACATCACGAGCTTTCTGGGCCGCAAACCACGACAGCACGCCAGTGCCACCGCCCAGTTCGAGAACGACTCCGTTGTCCGGTACTGTGAGATCGATGGCCTCTCGAAACGGAGCCATGCGCTTCTGATCCCGCAGCATATTGAAGTGGTAATGCAACGGAATGAACTGCCCCAGAAGATGCTCCTCGGGCACGTCGATTGTCATAGCAGTTACTCAGTTGTCAGATCGTGAGTTCTTCAATTTCTGGAGTCCATTCCCCGGAATCGCGGGGGATACTAATGCAGCCAGAACGAATCTCACAAGATCGAACAGGACTATGAGGAGCCTTCAGACATTGGGCGCAACCAGGAGAACCACGAAAACGTTGTCTGCCTGTCCCGAAGCCGCTCGTTTCAGTCTTACTGAGATCAGGCTACCAGCGATGAGTCATCACTGGCGCCTTCGATCAAGGCGGAAGTCTTCAGCTTTACCGGCGGGGCAGCATATTAAACACCGCCCAAAACGGAGCCAAAACGAGTCTTAGCCAGCCACACGGGCGAATTCGCATCTCAAAGCAGTGCGGGCAGTACCAACAGCGAACCCCGAGCACCGCAAGGATCAGCCAAAGTCCAGAGAGGGGCACCTTCAGCAGAACATTTCTGCAGAAGTGGCACTTGTATTTCAGTGACTCCAGCCACTGTCGCGATTCCTTCGACTTGCTCATTACGTTCCCAGCAGACTTTGGCAAACCTGCCAAAGGCATATAGTGCTTCAGTTTCTTCTAAGGTACGGACAAAATGATGTCCTGCCAAGCTTTCAGTAACGATTAAAAAAGAGGTCAGGAACCCATAGCTAAAACGGCTGGGAAACTGCCTTGCACTATTGGTTCCTGACCCCTTTTATTAACCACCACTTCTCGTTCAATCATTGACAACAAACTGGTACTCAGATGCACCAGTAGATTTTCTTAACTGAGTTCCCGGCAGCAGACGTGACCAGCAGTAGTCGGCCTCCTGAGACGAACTACAGCAAAAAATCCATCAGGGAAAACTGGACTCAAAACTTCGTCCCTGAGTTCCGGGAGAAACACAAACTTGCTCCCGAGAACGTAGGGGCAGACGGCGATGGACTCTCCATCGCCCCATTTCAGAATACGTTTTTCTTCCCAAACTTCCTGCCCATCCCGCTCACTTCCGTGAGATCTAGTTCCGTGACCCAACCAATTGAGGTCTCATACTCGCCCGTGGGAATTTGGCACGCAATGCCTCCCGGGTCAAACCCTTTAACGCTCCACATGAGACATTATCAGGAGCCAATGCCGATCAGATCGGATCGGATCATCCAGATCACGGAAAAAACAGACGGGAACGATGCTCGTGCCGGTTGTTGGCTTGATGCCGGAACGCCCGCTTTTGCGGGCAAATCCTGTCGCACCGGACGTAGAAATCAGGTGT
>CAIJTV010000500.1:0-4221 GCA_903823635.1 uncultured Planctomycetaceae bacterium | reverse complement strand
CGCGCTCGAGGGCGTGGTGTCGGTGCTCTGCGAGGGCGGCGGCGGGCTGCACGGGCGGCTGCGCGACGCGGGCCTGGTCGACCGGGTGGTGTGCTACGTGGCGCCGATGCTGATGGGCGGAGGGCTGCGGGCGATCGGCGGCGAAGGGGCCCGCGGGCTCGCGGACGTGACGCGGCTGATGTTGCGATCACAACGTCGTTTGGAAACAGTCAGCTCCAACGATTCAAAGTCGGCACAGATGTGGTTTAGATTCCCAGACATGCGTCGAAATTGACCGGATTCATGAGAATTCGGGGGCTCTCAACGCCCGCCCGCCTGCGGCGAATGTTTGTGTTCTGCGGTGAATGTGCGACAAAGCGAACTGCGGAAGCCGTTTCGAACTGTCAACGCAGTGAATTCCCCAATGAGATCGTCTCAGCAAGTCGACGAATCACTAAAACCCGAGTCGCAGACGGAAGTTCAGCCGGATCAATTTGTCGGCGTTGCTGAAGAGCCTTATTTCGCTCCCCGAGTTGTCCTCGGCACAATGATCGGCGTGTTCTCCTGCTTGCTATTGGCCGCACTGCTGATGCTGATGTTCTGGCTGCCGTTATTGGCCGGCGGTGGAATAGCTGATGCCGACGGAGGAACAGGTGACGGCAGCGGCCATCGAGTCGGCGACGGCAAGTCGAACCAGGCTGACGACGCAGGTAACGATGAGGTCACCGTCTTTGATCAGGAGAGCGCCATCCCGGGCACTGCGCAGACAGATGCTTCCGGGGAAGCTTCCGGGGACCAGAATAATCTTACGGCAGCGACGAACAACACGACATCCTCGGAGACGGCCACGACAACCAAGGCCGCCGACACCGCGCGACCGCAAAAGCAGAAATACACCATTGCCCCTATCGAATCATTGCAATCACCGGAACAGGGAGAGCAGGGAAAGGCCGTGGCCACGGCTCCGGGGATGTTTGAAGGACGCGGGACCGCGGAACGAGCGAAACTGGCGGCATCGGAAGGCGGAAATGCGGCCAGTGAAAAAGCCGTGGAAGAGGGTCTCAAATGGCTGGCAAAACATCAGGAGAAAAGCGGGGCGTGGAGCTTAGATGGCTTCTCGCAGGTGGATGATTGTGATGGCCAGTGTGGAAATCCGGGCTTGAACAGCGATGCGGGCGGGACTGGCTTCGGACTGCTGCCGTTTCTGGGAGCCGGATACACTCACAAGAATGGAAAATACAAGAATACAGTGCAGAAAGGACTGGACTGGCTCATCGCCGATCAGACTAAAGAAGGCACCTTTCAGAATTGCATGTCGGGCACATTGTACTCTCATGGAGTGGCCACGATTGCGTTATGTGAAGCATACGCAATGACAAAGGATCCAAAACTCAAAGCACCAGCTCAGAGAGCCATTGACTACATCGTGATGGCACAACATCAAGGCGGTGGCTGGAGATACGGTCCGGGACAAGCGGGAGATACCAGCGTAACGGGGTGGCAGGTGATCGCTTTGCGAAGTGCTCAACAGGGAGGCCTGAGAATCCCCAGGTCAGTGTTCACAAAGGTCTCGGTATACCTTGATTCTGTTCAGACCGACAAAGCGGGCAGCGGCTATCGTTATATGCCGGGTGATCGGATCACGGATGCAATGGTTGCAGAAGGACTGCTGTGTCGAGTTTATACCTCCAGCAAACTCCGACGCGGTGAACTTCGTGCGGGTGTCGAGTATCTTCAGGAGCATCTGCCACGCGTCGGCGGTGAACTGTACTACTGGTACTATGCGACACAAGTGCTGCATCACTACGGTGGCGAACCGTGGGATGAATGGAATCATGTCATGCGAGATCTGCTGATTGAATCTCAGGCGACAGAAGGACACGCAAGTGGAAGCTGGGCACCACAAGGAGGACACGATAGTTCCGGTGGCCGCGTCTACGCAACATCACTCGCGCTGCTCACGCTGGAAGTTTACTACCGGCATAAGCGTGCGTTCGAATGATTGCGATTCGAGGACGATGCGACTTACGCACAGTCCCGAAGAAACTTCAGTCTATCCCAACCCGAAGCGTCAGCGAGGGATCGAGTTGTTGATCTGCAGAACAATCAGCGACCACGTGGGCGTCTCCATTGTGCCGGAGCCTTTGAAAGAGACGTGACACTCGAACTGCTGGTCTTCCTGATGTTCAATCTCGATAGATTCTGGAAAATGCCGAATCGCGGGGCTCTTGATTCGCGTTCGGAAAAGACGTAGAAGAGTTCAATGCGAGAGAGGAAAGCCCCGAACGAAGCGTCAGAACAAATGCTCAGTCCGAACTGCGCTGGTTCGCAAGCTCGACTGATGTTCCCGGGTGTGCTGATTTTCGTTGGTACGCTGACGATTTTTCTGTTTGTGGCGTCGCGGAACTTCGGGCTGTCGTCCTCGCCGGAGAATGGCGGAGATAGTGACAGCTACGAGAGGCTTGGATATAACCTCGCCGCTGGATCAGGTTTCGGATACTGCCCGTCCGATTTGCCCATTCTGGCGGGAAAAGCGGAGCCGTCAGCAGTGCAACACTGTGAAGCCGGATGTAATGCTCAGGAGTTTCAACTCACGGCCTATCGACCGCCGGGGTTTCCGTTTCTGATCGCGGCGGTTTATCGATTCAGTCCGATGAACTACCGGGCCGTGCGAGTTCTCAATTGTCTGGCCTGTGCGGCAGCAGTCACATTGGCAAGTCTCTGGCTTGCTCGCCGGCATTCCGTGATGGCAGCCTTTCTGGCCAGCGTGACCTGCTGCATTGATCCAAGATTTCGTGAGTTTGCAGGATCATTCCTGACCGAAAACCTCGCGACTCTGGGGCTCTGCGGTTTCGCACTTTCCTTCGCCGCGTTTGTAGAACACAAAACTATTCGTCACGCGACTCTCTGTGGATTATCGCTGTCCGCATTGGTGTTCATTCGCTCGTTCTATGTGGCGTGGTATCCAGTTTTATGGATCGCTGTGGCTTGGGTCTTGTGGTGGGGCGTTCGTCTCGGACACCAGAGTCGACGCGATGCGATTCGCCTCGCTGCTGTTTTTGGAGTCTGCAGCCTTTTATTGACCGGCCCGTGGTGGGTACGAAATTGCGTTGTATTGAATGCGATCATGCCAACAGGAACTCAGGGAGGCATCGGAATCGCCGACGGTTTCAGCGACAGTGCGATGGAGAATTTTGGAAGCTGGACTTCAACGACAGCAGACAGCATTATCAACGAGCTTCGAGAAGACCCAAAGTTTGCAGGGCTCAGCGAAATTGAATTAGAAAAAGAACACTGTCGACTCGGTGCTGCTTACGCTTCGGAATGGATCAAGTCGCACCCTCAAATGCTGTTGCAGCTCACGTGGTGGAAATTCAGTCGACTTTGGGAATTCGGCAGCATCCAGCATGCAGCACTTTTTGGCCTGTGTGCCGTGGGGATGTGGTTTAGTCGGGCGACGCCGTTGTGTCGCATCCTGCTTCTGCTGTTTGTGCTCAACTCTTTGACGGTGATGGCGACATACCACACCTATGAACGATTTTTAACCCCTTTTCGGCCTCTGATTCACGCAATGTGTGCCTGGGGTCTTACTGCCATCGTCCGGACGGTGAGGTCACTCCTGCTTCGGTCCATTTGATGTTTCTTGCTGTTTTTCGCTCTAATGACCGCTGCCATGCGCTTATTTAGGGCACAAAACCCTGCAAAACGGACTGATCATTGAAGAGCGAATTGATTTCTGCAAGCTTCGTTCACTATCGTTCCGCCTGTAAACGCTCGTTTTGTGCTGGTTAGACTTGGAAAGAGTGGGGCGTTAGATCATCCCGGACCTCCGGGGTTTCTCGCCACTGGCAGATTCTGGCGTGTGCAGTTGTTTCACGTGGCAGAGGCAAAAATTGACTGTTAAGCTTGTCCCCATTCAGCGGGGATACTGCCTCCAAGAGTTAGCGTTTCGCAATTTTTTTGAGTGAGATTGAATTCATGAGTACTGTGTCTGCGCTTCCGTACAAGGTGGCCAATATTGAACTTGCTGAACTTGGCCGTAAGGAAATCGAGATTGCTGAGATCGAGATGCCCGGCCTGATGGCTCTGCGTGAAAAACACGGAGCATCACAGCCTCTGAAAGGCGCTCGTATTGCCGGCTGTCTGCATATGACGATTCAGACTGCGGTTTTGATCGAGACGTTGAAGGCTCTGGGTGCTGAAGTTCAGTGGTCCAGCTGCAACATTTTCTCAACACAGGAT
>CAIJTV010000499.1:0-2590 GCA_903823635.1 uncultured Planctomycetaceae bacterium | reverse complement strand
GGCCGCAACAACGAAGAGTGACCTCCTTGGAGTTAACTCCTCCTGTTTGCCGGACCCTACGTTGCCTGTCAGTGCAACAAACGTAGCGGCTGCCCTGGAATTGTGGCAGCCACATTTTGATCGAGACTATGCTTCAACCGGCGAACTTCTGACACTGCCCGTCGTTGGTCCGAGTTTGCTCACACAGCGGCTGAGTCGGATGCGATTCCCTGGTTATCAGCAGTCGTTCAATGATCCGTTGACCCCTTCAGGAACTGGTTCAACGGATTTGCTGTCGACTGGTGAAGCTATGTTCTTGTTTCCTGACTTCACGGACTCCTCACAAACGCCCGAAATCGAATCTGCTCGTGACAACCGCTGGTATCGACTGCTGCAGTTTGTGGAGGTCGAGTCGCGAGTACATAAGATGCTTGGAAACTATATTGCCCAAACTCGCATTCCCGGCAAGATCAACATCAATATGATTCGGCATCGTGAAGTCCTTGCTGGATTGATCGACAACCCGTTCCTGGCTGATGTTCCCGGTCTTGCGGATCTTGGGGAAGCAACCCGCGAAGATGCACCATTCATGACCTCCGCGCCCTCTCTGGGCAGTAGAGATCTTTATAGCGACTTTACGAGAGATCGAGACGGCGCTGCTGTGACAAGTTGGGATCCAACAGCAAGCGTGGCAAAACAGTACTTTATCCCGGGAACGCCTAATGCGCGTCCGTTCCGATCAATTGGAGCTATGGGTGCGGCAGCTGGCTCAGAAGAGCTTCTGGACCACACCTTGCTTCGTCGTCTTAGAACGGATCGCGATGACGACGGAGACGGAGTTGAGGACGAGGTCAGTGGTGATGATGCAGAAACTAATCGACACTGGCTCGAACTGGCCGATAGACCGTTCCATAAGAAGCCTGGTGACACTGATGGCGACGGCAACATCAATGTGCAGACTAACACGACGATGCAGCGACATGCAGTTCTGAGCAAGATCCTGAACAACACAACGACAGTGAGCAATACGTTCATCGTGTATGGAACAGCCGCTTACTTTGAAGTCTACGAAGATCAGTTAACAGGCTTACAACAAGTGGGTGGGCGATACGATCTGAATCAGGACGGAGATCCAGCGAATGATCAGCAGCGGGCCGTGTTCGTGATTGATCGTACAGAAGCGTACGAAGCCTTCGATCCTGGGACAGGTGATTTCGACTGGAAACGCCTCGTTAAAGCCAAGGCAGAACTCAGATAGTCTGACCTAAATGCACTCCAACCATCAAACGCTCGGTTCTCTCCAGAACCGAGCGTTTTTTGTTGCCAGCTGCAGGGCGAAAAGGTGGGGCTTTTTGCGTCCGGCGGGCGGACTGATGCTCTTAGGTAGCTTCGGCAGAAATTGCCGATGCGGAACTGGTCTTGAGGCAACTCCGTCTTTCCTGCGAAACTCCCGCCGATGGGTTGTTGATTGACTCGTTTAACGGCAAGCCGCAGGCGTCGTTGTCAAATTTCGCCTCCGCCTGCGGCTCGCCGTTAAACGGAAATGCGTGATGTCACCAACAGCCCTGTAATGCTCTGTCAGCAATATCCCAGAAATGCAGGCTGGAACTCGCTCCGCTCGGTCCGGCCTACAGAGCATGTGATCTGCTGACGCTCAAGGAATTGCGGTGAAGGATCCTCGTCACAACTTCGAATCTGCTGCTCTCCCGATCATGGCTGCTCTGGGACTGATCGCTGCCTGCGCGGGGTGTTTGTCGTCACCGCCAAAAGCCGGAATGGGCGGCGGAAGTACTCTGCAGGTCGCTGATGGACAGCGAGATGCTCTCTGGGAACGAGCGGTCGTGGTGCTGAATCGAAATCACTTCCAGGTCGCTCGAGAAAGCAAGCTCGAAGGAATCATTGAAACGGAATATCGCGGCGGTGCTAATATCCTCGAACCCTGGCATCCGGATTCCGTTGGCTTCCTGAATCGCATGGAGAGTACTCTGCAGTCAATCCGTCGCCGAGTGACCATCAATATGCAGTCGTCCGGCGCAGGAACGATGCTGGTGAACGTACGAGTCGACAAAGAAATTGAAGACCTGCCGGGACTCGCCGCGAACTACGAAGGCGGGGCAACGTTTCCCGAGTATCAGCCACTGAACCGAGATCTCGATCAGGTCGTTGGCCAGTCCGGCCCGTCACGATGGTTACCAGTCGGACGCGACCCGCTGCTCGAACGAAAACTGACCAACGAAATTCAGGGCGCGTACTTGCCATAGCATGCTTGCTCGTGCTGGCTTCAGGCGGCATTCCCGCGCAGCCTTGCCGACTCATTGGACAGTGCCTGACCGGACAGCGCCATATTGCCCCCCTCTCCCCCGATTTTTTGCGGATGCTGCGTGGTGTTACTTGGCAGCGTTCTTGCAAAAAATTGGGGGAGAGGGCCGGGGTGAGGGGGCCGTTTTAGGACGCTGCCTTCGAGGAAAAACCCCCTAGTATGTTGAATCTTACGTGGTGAGATTTTCATTGCTATCGACGGAACTTTGGAGTCTGATCACGGCCTGCAGCCGGGATCAGGCGGCCATACAGATCGATACCCCCCCTTGGTGGTCAACACTGTGGATGAGCG
>CAIJTV010000498.1:0-3753 GCA_903823635.1 uncultured Planctomycetaceae bacterium | reverse complement strand
CTCAGGTCACTCCAATGGCCGTGTTGACGGGAAACTCTGGGCCTGTGTGGTCGATTGCTTTTACCCCGGACGGTCAGACATTGGCGATGGCCATTGACGACGGCACCGTCAAACTTTGGAACGTTGCCGAGTCACGCGTTCTCTCCACGATCAAAGCGCATTCCGGACCTGTTTGGGGAATGTCAATCAGTCACGATGGAAAGCTGCTGGCGACAGGGAGCGACGATGGCAAGATTCGAGTCTTCGACTTGGCAACGACAAACGAATCCAGGCAGTTCGAAACGGGTTACGCCATTCGTACGCTGGTGTTTGCACAGAATGACAATCAACTGCTGATCGGCGGCCGAACCGGGCAAGTGGAAGTCTGGAATGTCGAGACCGGCGAAAGAACCGTCAAAACCAATGGGCATTCGGGGACCGTTTCCGGAGTCGCATTCGCTCCGGATGGAAAGACCTTTGCGAGCGTTAGTGGCGACAAGACAGCTCGCATCTGGAATGCCACCACTGGCGGCGAACAATTGACTTTGGAGGGCCACAGCGGAGGAATCTACGGCGTTGCATTCTCGCCGGATGGCTCGCAGATCGTGACTGGTGGCTGGGACAAAACAGTTCGGTTATGGGAGACCTCCAGCGGCAGTCTTCATCACACCTGTGAAGGCCACGGTGGCGATGTTTGGGCCGTCGCATTTTCTGCGACGACCCCTTTTGCGGCCTCCGTCGGCGAAGATCGGATCGTGCGAGTGTGGCAGACAGAGAAACGAGAACAGGTGGCCTCACTCGTGGCGCATACCGGGTCGCTCTATGCGGTCGCGTTCACTCATGACGGCCAGTATCTGGCGACAGCTGGCCGTGACGGGACCGCTCGAGTCTGGGACATGAAGCAAATTGCTCGGTGAGCAGCTTCGTTATTTTTTAAGCAATGTTGCGACTTCTGTAGCAAAGTAGGTCAGCACTCCATCCGCTCCCGCGCGTTTAAAGCACAGCAGGCTTTCCAGCATTGCCGCTTCTCGATTGAGCCAGCCGTTGTTGGCGGCGGCTGAGATCATCGCGTATTCACCGGATACCTGGTAAGCAAACGTTGGTACGCCGAACTCGTCTTTGACGCGTCGAACAATGTCCAGATAAGGCATGCCAGGTTTGACCATGACCATGTCGGCCCCTTCGGCGATGTCCAAAGCGACCTCACGAATGGCCTCGTTCGTATTGGCTGGATCCATCTGATAAGTTCGCTTATCACCCCCGCCAAGATTCTTTGCGGAGCCGACGGCATCTCGAAATGGACCATAGAACGCAGATGCATACTTCGCCGAGTAGGCCATAATCTGAACGTTATGATAGCCAGCCTTGTCGAGCGATTCGCGAATCGAGCGGACTCGACCGTCCATCATGTCAGACGGTGCAATGATATCACATCCAGCCTTGGCCTGATTCACAGCCTGAAGATTCAAAGCGGCCAGGGTTTCGTCGTTGACAACGTAGCCGTCGCGAACGAGACCATCCTGACCGTGAGTTGTGTAAGGGTCCAAAGCGACATCTGCGATTAATCCAACGGACAGATTGGCATCGCGAATGGCTCTCATCGCGCGGCAAATCAGGTTGTCCGGGTTGCGGGATTCTTCGCCATCGGGAGTTTTCTTTTCCTGTGGTGTCACAGGGAAAATTGCGATGGCAGGAATTCCCAGGTCCACGGCCTTCCGTGCTTCTTCGACAAAGACATCGACGGAATAACGAGTCACCCCGGGCATTGACGCCACAGGGACTCGCTGCCCAGTTCCTTCGACAACAAATACGGGCCAGATCAGATCATTGACGGTCACCTCATGCTCACGAACAAGCCGACGGGACCATTCTGTGCGACGATTTCGACGCAGACGAGTGAAAGGGAATTCAGGGTTCATTATGAACGGCTTCTCTACAAAATGCTCAGGAGTGTCGAGTTACTGCTTTGTCTTGACGGTGACCAGTTTATCGGCTGGTTCCTCTGTAAGCAGCAGACTACGGAAGTGATATTCCTGAGGCTGCCCATTACTGTGGAGCTGAAGTCCCAACTGACAGGCCTGAAGCATTTCAGGCTTATCTGTGAAATCAAAAACTTCTTCGCCGTTTGCTGCGAAACGAATTCGATCACCGCGGACCAGAATTTCAATCTGATTCCACTGGCCTTTCTTCTCCAATTCATTTCCGCGGCCAACCGGGGCCACGCGATTTCGGCGATGAGCATCCCAGATGCCCCAGTCATGACAGAACATCAGCAACGGACCTTTGAAGCCGAACTTGTTTTCGCCTTCATCCGTAAATTGTTCACCAAGAGCGGCCACCGCCGAGTGCATTGTGGAGTGCTTGTCGCTCATCGTCTGCTTTACTTCGAGCAGCATGCGGAAGTTGCGGTACTTCTTCGCCGTAAACAGATAGGTGCTGCTGGCAACTTTGTCGTCGTTGGCACCGCGAATCATTCCGTGGTTCACAGACCAGCGAGTTTCATCGCCCGACCATCCGGACAGATCCTTGCCGTTAAAAAGGTGCTGAACAGTTTCGGTTTTTGGGATACGTGATTCGACACTCAGAGGTTCAGAGAAATCGGTTTCCGGTTTCTCCAGATCGAGTTCCTTGATCCAGGTGTTACGATACCGAACGTCATGGCCTTCGCACTGCAGCTTAATTCCGCCTGGCGTGTCAGTGATCCCTTTTCCACCGTCGTTCCCGCCGTCAATTCCGGAGTTAGGGCCGCCCCAGACCTGATTGATTTCAAAGTTGTGATGTACTTTCTGGCCGTTGAAGTAAACCGTCGCCCGAGCTTTCTCAACGCGCTGACCGTCTTTGAATCGAGCGGCTCGGAAGACAACATCGTAGGAGTTCCAGCTTCCTCGACCGTTGTATGCGTAATATGGTGACTCGGTTTCATTAATGATGGCCGCCATCCCGTGTGGAGTATCATCACCATCCAGGACCTGAATCTCATGGCGATTCTGCAGATAGACGCCACTGTTGCCACCGGGATTCATGATCAGCAACTCAATGTGCAGGCGGAAATCGCGATACTCTTTTTTGGTCACAATATCGGCTGCCCCGAATCGTCCGCCAGCGGCTGCCGGATCATCGGTCATCACTGCCGTGCCACCATCAACCGGGTCGTCGACGATCTTCCATTTAATCGGGAGCGAAGATTTGAATCCGGGGCCCTGCCAGTACGTCCATTTCTCATCCAGCATTTCGCGAGAACCATCGATCAGTATCTCGGCGCCCTCGATCGGTGCGGCTCCCACGCCAACATCGGCACGGCAATCCAAGTTGAGCGCCGACAGACAGATGAACAGCAAGGGGATCCATGAGGTTCGACGTGAGACCATTTACGAATACTCCAAATCAGGTGGGAGAGACAGCGATGCCCGCATAGCTGTCGACTGCGATGAGCGGCTGGTAAAGATCGATGGTGATCGGTCTACGCACAGACTTGCTCGCGATTGTGCAAAGAACGACATCGAACTGCAAACGAATGCCTTGGAGCCCGGACGTACCTTGACGGCATGGAGAGTGGACGTAGCCGGCTTTTGTGGCGAGATCTACTCGGATGCGGAAAGTGAGCGTCGTTTTCACAACGCCTCGTCCCTCATTTTGCCAACCTAAACGCGAGCAGCATCAGCACGCCCGTGTCACAGAACAAACCTGTTCCACGAATCGCAAAACAGGAGAAATCGTCTGGAAAACTCGGAACGGCGACGAGTATCAGGAAGGGCAGGGCAATGGCCCTCGAGG
>CAIJTV010000497.1:0-1608 GCA_903823635.1 uncultured Planctomycetaceae bacterium | reverse complement strand
GTACACCCGTCGCTCCGCCGACGGGATTTGCTCGCAGGGCGACAAGTATGGCAGACTATCTGCTGACAGATTGAAGTTGTGGCATTCCCCATCGGAATCGAGTCATCTCATGATACCTGGATCACATCCTCGCCGAACAATCCTGAAAGCGGGACTCGGCGGATTTGCATCGCTGAGTCTGGCTGATGTGCTTCGGCTGCAGAATATATCGATGGCCAGTGAAAGTCGAACTGTCGCGAGCGAACGGACGGCGGTGATTCTGGTCTGGCTGCGAGGTGGTGCCAGCCACCTGGAAACATTTGACCCGAAGCCTCAGGCTGCTCTGGAGTTCCGTGGCCCGTATTCGCCGATCGACACCAACGTCCCCGGAATTCAGATCTGCGAACTTCTGCCGCGACTTTCCACGATTGCAGATAAGTATTCCATCCTGCGATCGATTGCTCATACGGGTGGCGGACATCCAGCTGGTTCATTGCAGGTGCTGGCTGGTGATCCGGATCCTCAGGATAAGCTTGTCCCGGTGCTGCCGGACTGGATGTCGATTGCCAGTTATCTGCGACGTGACTCGGTTCGCAGTCTGCCCAATTACATTGCCGTGAATCCTGTCGACAACTACGACAACTTTACTATCGCTGGTCCGACTTATCTTGGAGCGGCGTACCGACCTTTTTCAGTGGTTGGCGATCTCAGTAATCCTAAGTTCGAGGTGCCAAACATCGGTATGCCGGCCGAGAACCTTGACCGCTTGCAACGTCGCATGTCCCTGAAGAATGGATTCGATCGTATGCGCAGCGGGCTGGATGTTTCCGGCACATTAGACGCCATCGGCCGTTTTGAAGGCCAGGCTCTCAGCCTTCTGACAAGTCCAGAGGCAGGTGCGGCGTTTGATTTGAAACAGGAACCTATGGAGGTTCGTGAGCGATACGGCATGAATGCCTGGGGACAGCAATGCCTGATGGCCCGGCGACTCGTTGAGGCTGGTGTTGAGATCATCACGACCGAGTTTGATGGTCCGCTCTGTGGTCGAGTCGCCAACTGGGACGATCATGCGGTGAACCACCACGTGTTCGATGCGAATAAGTTCCGTGCGCCGTTCTTTGATCAGGCTGTTTCCGCGCTGATTGAAGATATTTACGCTCGTGGGCTGGATCGGCGAGTTCTGGTCGTCGTCGCAGGAGAATTTGGTCGTACTCCACGAATCAGTTACGTCGCCAGCAGTGGCGGCGGTGTCGCCAGTGCAGCGGCGGGCGTTGTTCAGCCCGGCCGCGATCATTGGCCGCGAGCGAACTCCATGATCTTTGCCGGGGGCGGTATTCCAACCGGTCAGGTGATCGGAGCAACCGACGTCCGAGGCGAAGATCCGATCGATCGACGCGTCGAACCAGGCGATTTTCTGGCAACGATCTACAAGCATCTGCAGATTGATTATGCCAACGTCGCGATTGAAAACTTCACGGGTCGACCAGTTCCGATTCTAAATTCCGGCAAGCCGATTCCTGAGCTGACGCGCGGGACGTGAATAGAGCTTCAATTTTAGCGGCACGGCGCGAGCCGTCCGGTGGGTGAAAATGTGTTGACGAATCACCGGACGGCTCGCGCCGTGCCGCT
>CAIJTV010000496.1:0-2018 GCA_903823635.1 uncultured Planctomycetaceae bacterium | reverse complement strand
GACTTCGATTTTTTCCGTGGAGATCGTATCAGGAACAACAATCGGACCACCTGGCCCCATGACCGGCAGCATATCGATGGTGACCAACTGGCGATTTGTGTCGACGTAGAAGGAACCATTCCGGGTATAAAGCGGTCCGTCCGGACCTTTGATCGTGAAGAAGCCATCACCCTGCAAGGCAAAGTTGAGTGGGTTCCCGGTGTCTTCCAGGTGCCCCTGCTGAAAATCGTAACGCGGCTGCATTGTCGCGGTCCCCAGCAACTCCGACGACATCGTGTTATTGCTCGTTGGCTGCCGCGATGGAAACATCGTTTCGAAGGTGGTGTTGGCAACCATCTTTCTGCGATAACCCGGCATCTGGATGTTAGCCAGATTCTCTGCCGCAACCTCATGTCGCCGCGTCGAGGCGTCAATGGCAGTCGCAGCGCTGTATAAACCCGGTATCATGAAGTCCGTCCCTGAATTCAAGCCTCCCTGCGATGTCCATTCCGCAGGGCACTTAGCATCCAGTAGCAATTCACGAGCCGAAATCTGTGGCAGTTTTTGCGCCTGTATCAATTAGGCCGGTTCTACGGCGATTATCGAAGATTTCGATTAGGCTGTTTTTGCGTACGTCCTCTCGGAGGGCGGCACGGCGGAAATAATTTCCTGACGGCGAGGGAAATTATTTCCCTCGGGGCCATTAATGCCTCTCAGCACGTGACTTCAAATCTGAAACTGCGGATCGGAAGCGCCGGCTTGTTCAAACCCACAGGCCATCACGGGGATCCTTTGGATTGAGTTCCGCAAGCTTCTCATACAGCGCACGAGCTTCCTCGGAGAGATCTTTGGGGACGGAAATCTTCAGCACCACAAACTGGTCGCCTCGGTCACCGGTTTTGTGATTGAGAACTCCTTTGCCTCGAAGACGCAGTTTAGCTCCGCTGGAGGTTCCCGGCGGAACAGTCAGAACGACGGTTCCTTCGGTCAGCGTTGGCACATCAACTTTTGCCCCAAGCGCGGCTTCTGAAGGCGAGATTGGAACGTCAACGAGCAGGTTCTGGCCATCGCGACGGAACCAGGGATGAGTCGCAATGTGGACAGTGACGATCAGATCACCAGCCGGCCCGCCACCAGCGCCTGGATTTCCCTGACCTGCCAAACGAATCGATTGGCCATCTTCAATCCCGGCCGGAATCTTCACGCTGAGCCGTTCGCTCTTCGTACCGTTCTGCAGAGAGACAGAATGCTCGCCACCTTCAACGGCCACAATAAATGGAACGGTAATCTCCGCCTTCGCGTCCTGGCCTTTCTGAGTTCGTGCTTGTCCGCGTCGGCCACCACCGCCGAATGGATTACCGCCGCCACCAAACATTCCGCCAAGAATGTCGTCCAGATCAAATGAGGCACCGCCGCCACCACCACCGAAACCCTGAAACGGATTCCCCCCCCCGGCACCGCCTCGCGCGGCATGACCGAACTGGTCGTAAGCTTTGCGTTTCGCCTCATCGCTCAGGGAATCGTAGGCCTCGGTGATTTCAGAGAATTTCTTCTCAGCATCAGGATCCGCGGGCTTCACGTCCGGATGGAATTTCTTCGCCAGCTTCTTGTAAGCCTTGCGAATTTCATCCTGTGAGGCACTGCGGGAAACACCGAGCACTTCGTAGAAATCACGTTTTGACATCGCTGTAGAGGCTCAGGATTTGGGTAGGAAGGGAAATGTGTGCGGAAAGAAACACTGAGACCATGGAGGTCGACTGCCGCCGAATCTTAGCAAGTTGCCAGAAAATGTTGGCTATTCCTGCCATATTGGACGGCATTTCGTCGGCCCCATGCGAAACCGCAAATGGAATGCCGCTGAATCCGGAACTTCCGATTTGAGGGGATCGTGGTGTCGGATTCGCCGCGACACTGATCACGCCGCCGCGGAGGACTTTTCTGGGGTTCTGAGCCGCCGTACAATGTCCAATCGAGAGTTTTGTGTCGACAACATTCATCCGTTGGGAAATTCAGAGGAATCGATGAGCAAGTTCGAATCT
>CAIJTV010000495.1:0-3027 GCA_903823635.1 uncultured Planctomycetaceae bacterium | reverse complement strand
GTCCTGGCGAGCGGCAGGACGTAAGTCCTCCGATGTTAGAGCGGACGTGATGCGTGTGCAAATCTCCCATGGTCCATGCACCCGCAGTTGAACGCAGTCATTCGCTACGGCACCGTGCGGTTGAATCGCGGACGGGCCGTTCCTGCACGGATCGGGCGACTCACGTCGCTCCGCTCGCCACTGGCGCCGCCCCGGCGAGCGGAAGAACGTAAGTCCTCCGATATTGGAGCAGCATCCGAGTTTCAGAAACATCTCAAAGCACGTCGATGGTTTCACCGGGGAACAGATCGGTGATGGCATCGTCGACCGCTCGGAAGAACCAGTCTGTGTCCGTGCCTCCGAATAACACATCATCCTCGCCCGCGTCGTTCAGCACATTGATTTTCGCTTTCAATGAAACTAGCGGACTGCCGACGCCAGCTCGCAGATTGGTGACGCGTGTTGTATACGCGTTGCCAGAAATCCACTGTGTTCGAAGCGTGCTGAGATTGCTCAGACTGGTATCGCTCGTTGTGCGTCCCGCGATCAGGATGTCGTCGCCGGCGTCGCCCTTCAGAATATCCAGTCCCAGACCGCCGATCAGGATGTCCCGGCCACTGCCCGCTTCCAGAATATCGCCGCCCTCCAGGCCGATCAGAATGTTATCGCCAAGGCCACCGGTCAGTCGGTTCGCGACAGCATTCCCCAGCAGCGTATCGCTGCCAGTGCCGCCGACTGCATTCTCAAAGGTACTGACAGAATTCAGCTTCAGCGTACGATTCGTATTCACCGTCTGAATCGAAGTCGATCCCAGATTCACGACAACGCTTGTTGTCAGAAAAGCAAAGTTCAGTGTGTCGATGCCTTCGTTCGCATTCTCCGTCACTGTATCGGCTTCGGCGGCGTTGCTTGGAACAAACATGTAAATGTCGTTGTTGGCCCCGCCGAGCAGTACATCGCTGCCTGATGACCCAAGAAGTTTGTCGTCTCCGGCATTGCCAGTCAGAGTATTGTCCAGAGTATTTCCGAACAGTGTGTCTGCACCGCTACCACCGAGAATGTTCTCAAACACAACAGCAGAATTCAGTTTCAACGTGCGATTCGTATGCCCCGTCTGAACTGACGTTGAGCCGAGATTCACAATGACGTTGGTCGTCAGAAAGGCGAAGCTCAGCGTATCCGTGCCCTGGTTCAGATTCTCGCTCACCGTATCAGCTTCAGCGACGGTCGCAGGAACAAAAACATAAGTGTCATTGTCGGCCCCGCCGAGCATCAAGTCGTTACCACCGGCTCCGATGAGTGTGTCGTTCCCGGCATTGCCGGTTATAGAATTATCCAGGCTGTTGCCGAACAGCCTATCAGCACCGCTACCGCCGACGATGTTTTCAAGCACAGTCGCGGAATTCAGCTTCAACGTGCGATTTGTATGCACCGGCTGAATCGACGTCGACGCGAGATTCACCACCACGTCTGTCGTCAAAAAGGCGAAGTTCACTGTGTCGATGCCCTCGTTAGCATTCTCCGTCACTTGATCGGCTTCGACCACAGTGGTCGGGAAGAAATCATAACGGTCGTTGTTGGCTCCGCCGAGCAGCAAATCGCTGCCTCCGGCTCCAATAAGTTGGTCGTTCCCGGCACCACCAGTCAGATTATTCTCCAGACTGTTGCCGAACAATCTGTCAGCACCGCTACCGCCAACGATGTTCTCAAGCACACTCGCGGAGTTCAGCCTCAAGGTACGATTCGTATGCACCGGCTGAATCGAAGTCGACGCGAGATTCACCACCAAGTCTGTTGTCAGCGCTGCGAAGCTCAGGGTATCCACGCCTTCGTTGGTGAGTTCCGTCACCTGATCGGCTTCGGAACTCGAGGCAGTCCCGAAGACATAGATGTCGTCCCCCTGCCCGCCGAGCAGAGTATCACTCCCACCACCGCCATTCAGCGTATCACCAGCGCCGAAGCCGAAGAGTTGATTCGTGTTCGAATTTCCGGTCAGAGTGTCGGCGGCAGAACCGCCGGTCGCGTCTTCGAGTCCTGTGGCCGAGGTCAGCGTCAGGGTTCTGTTCGCGTTGACAGCCTGAGGTGTTGTCAATCCAAGATTCAGCGTGACGGCGGTGGACAACTGACTGAAGTCGACGGTGTCGCGACCGACACCAGGAGCTTCTTCAACGGTATCGGATTCGACGTTCTCAGACGGGAAGAAAACGTACAGATCGTTATCAGCACCGCCTGAAAGCATATCGTTGCCGTCACCGCCCTGGATTGTGTCCAGTCCGGCACCACCCCAGATCGCCAGCGGAATGCTCATCGTGTCATTATTGGCTCCCGACGAGAAATTGTCGTCGCCACCGGCACCTCGCAGACGGAACTGTGTGACGTCAGCGACCGGGTAAGAGGTCTGGAGGGGGTTAGTCATACTGGCATTGTCGAAGTCGAATTCGACGTTAAGTCCATTGCGTGCGACGGTCACCGTATCCGCGGTATTGAATCCGAACGCCATCACAGGCCCACCGGTCTGATGATAAACTCCCGTAAACGCGACGGTGTTGTCTTCATTCGACGGATCAATATCCGGCTCGTCGACGAAGTTGCTGCTGTCCGCAGAAAACAGCAGACGATAATCGGTATTCAGATCAGCGATGCCAGCCCCGGGCAGGAAAATGTCAACCCCGAGCACAAAATTGACCGTGTGGATTCCCACAGTAAGATCGGCCGGTGCCGGGAATAACGTGCTGATGAGCGTGTCGCCGACATCCAGCAATGCATCACTGGACTGAAAGATTTCGATATTAACCGGTGCGATATCTCCGTTTGTGATCTCGTAGGTGATGCTGATCCCGGTTCCCCCGTTGCCAGTGGCGCTGATCATGCGGAAGTCCGGGCGCTGACTGCCTAAACTGACGCCGGTTACAGTGGATGCCTCGAATGGCACTTAGTTATCGCCTCTTCGTTTGAGCAGTTCACGCCTGGCCTCATGTCGTGGCTTCATAAGCATGGTTGCTCTTGTGGGATTTCTTTTTCTTGCACGCGGTTCGCAGCGATCCGGTC
>CAIJTV010000494.1:0-2034 GCA_903823635.1 uncultured Planctomycetaceae bacterium | reverse complement strand
TGAACGGGAAGCGGCATCCCAGACAACAATTGAACCATCATCGGCCCCTGAAACCAGCCGCTGTCCGTCACGACTGTATTGCACGGATCTGACAGAGCCGCGATGAACTGAATGATCCGCATTCAGGACAAACGATTCGCCGCCTTCATCATTTTCAGTGGAGCGTCGTCCCTGCGCACCGGCGACGTCGGTATTCTCAGAAGATCCGGGCTGTCGAGGCATCGCGCAGAACATCGGCTGGAAGTGATTGGGACGCAACTGCGAGAGATTGAACGCTTTCCGAATTTCACGACTGTCTTCTTCGATGGTCTCAAGATCCCACAGGCGACTAAACCCGTCAGCACTGGTCGATGAAATCTGCGATGCTTCCGAGTTCAAAAAACTGGCTTGCGTAACTCGAGCACCATGGCCACGAAGATATCTCCGGAATGTCAACGCTGCTGACGGACCAGCAGTGTTCTCTGCTGACCAGATCCCGATGCGACGATCATCGGAAGCCGTCAGGAATTGAGCACCGTCTGCGGACCATTGCAGATCATTCACTGGCCGCGAGTGATGCGAAAGCAGCCAGCTCATATCCCCCGCAGCCTCCAGATCAGCCGGCTGTGAAAACGGGAACTGTTTGCCTTCGGCACCGCTCAACGTGGGCTGTGCGTTCAACACAAACAGGCTGCCATTCGTTCGATTGCTGACAACCAAAAGCTTTCCATCTGGCGAAACGGACAGCCCCGACGGTGGATAATTGTGAGCCCGACTGATGCGCAGTTGCCCCAGACGTTGAAGTGCAGACTGATCTTTGTTGGCAGAGATTCGGTAAGCCAGAACTTCAGAAGACTGGCCTCCGCGAACACCGGCATACAGAAAATCACGGGTCCCGGGAATCAAAGCAATATCAACAATACTTGCATTCGCTTTTAGATCGGCCAGCACCTTCCAGTCGGAGAGTTGCCAGGCAATGATGTGGCCTGAGGTGTCAGCCGTCACGGCCAGATCGTTGCTGACATCAATCGCTTTTATAGCCGCTGAATGTCCGGTTAGTTTTCGTGCCTCGGCCTGTCCAGCTTTCCAGAGGTGAAGTTCTTCACCAGCGGCGATCAAGAGTTCATCGGGCGAAACAAACACGAGCTTTTCAATGGGCCCTTTCAGTTGAAGTCGGTGCAAAGGTGTTTCCGGCCAGGCCATCTCTCCCGCAGGATTGTTCATGACCACCACAAGCCCCGACATGTCTCCCTGAGCGAGCAATTCTCCTGAGGAATTCATCGCCTGTGACTGCACCGGCGCATCTGTCGGCCGGGCGCGTTTCAGCAGTTGATCTCGCTGAGCACTCAGTTCTGCCGTTCGTTGCTCACGAACGTCTTTGGGCAGAGAGATCAAAACTTCGCCATCAAGCAGTCGATTGATTTCTCGCAGGGCATCGGCAAAGTTCTCGTTCAGTGTCAGTCCACGAATTTGCTGACTCTGGATCTCCACTTCCGCAATGTCGGCCGCCGTCTCCGCTTGTTGTTGCTTAACAATTGCATCGGCGGTCGCATCTTCTGCTTTTATCTGTTGTTCTTTAGCGAGGACTACCTTCTCGTCGGCAGCCTTTGCCTTAGCGTCCGCGAGTTCAGCCTTCTGGTTGGCTTCTTCCGCTTCTTCCTTCGCTTTGAGGGCATCGGCCTTGGCGATGTCGGCATTCATCTTTTCCCTGGAAGCCAGCATCTCTGCGACTTTCGCTTCCATCTTTGCGACCTCAGCCTCTTTCGCGGCCTTTTCAGCTTCTGCCTTGGCGACTTCGGCTTCCTTATTGGCCTTTTCAGCTTCCGTCCTCGCAACGTTGGCTTCTTTGGTGGCGGCTTCGGCCTCCGTCTTGGCAACGTTGGCATCTTCCTGCGCTTTCGTTGCCTTCGCTATTTCCAGCTTTGTGACTTCCTCCAGATTAGTAATGATGCCATGGTCATTGATAGCTTTTGCACCGAGCACCGCGACACAAAGTAATGCTGTTAAAGCGGTCCATTTGACACTTGAGCGTACTCGGCGAGCTGTCCGGAGTTT
>CAIJTV010000493.1:0-4041 GCA_903823635.1 uncultured Planctomycetaceae bacterium | reverse complement strand
TCCTCCAAACAGCGAATCGTTACCCCAGTTGCCGAACAGAATGTCGTGACCGGCGTCACCAAGCAGTGTGTCATGCCCGCTGCCTCCGGAAAGTCGGTCGTTGCCAGTGCCACCTTCGATTGTCGAAGAGAGACTAATCCGCGAATTGATCGCGACATCATCATTGCCCGGACCAGCGTCGATGCAGATGCACGCGATCCATGTTCCGGGTGTCGTCAGGAAAGAACGCCCATTGATCAGAACGTTCAACGACGATCCCCAGACGTCAATTCGAATCGTATCGCTGCGACTGGTCCCGAAAACCTGCAGAGCACCATTCACCACCTGAACACTGGCTCGCATCGGCAGACAGTTGGCCGCCACGAAACGGCCAACAGCATCTCCGCTGGACAAGCCAGCCTGATTGTCAAACTGAAAGTGAATCCCGCCATAGATGCGACTTAGACCCGCTTCCGCCGCAGCAGCCCGTATGCTCGTATACAGTCGATCGGGGACGCCAGCCACTTCCGATTTTGCGACAAACCCAATCGCATCAGTGCCGAAGACGTCCGTCAACACGGCTGCCCCCGCAGCGCTGAAGGTACTGTGCCCCGATGTGTACGTTGGAAAAGCGGGCGTCTTCAACAGCGGTGTCCAGAAGGCGTCTCGAACAGTGGACCGATTTCCGTCAAGGTCTGCGTTCTGAATCGCACCAATCGGGCGCCACAGGTCGTAATTGAATTTTGCATGCCATGACGTGATCGCGGCATCGGCCAAAGCGATATTCAATACGGCATACATCCTCGCGCTTTCTTCCATGGACAGGCCTTCGCCTTCAGCAATGGTCTGAGCAATCATGTTCCACTGGCCCGGAGGCGTGGCTGTTCCCGCAGCACCCGCCCAGAAGTATGCGATGTTTGTCTGGTCCCACGTGCGAACTCGACTGTTCGCCGAACCAATCGCCTGCACTTCATTCAGATCGCGAGCATACGCGGAAGACAGCAGCGAAGGAGGTGCGGCAGGAAGAAATTGATTCGGACGACTCATCGCCCACGGCCGCATAAGCGACCACTGAGGCAGAACGGCTGGCGCAAAATCAGGAGCGGTTGGATTCCAATCGCCGACAACATCGCCGGGCGTGTAACTGACGGGCCGATTCCAGCCGTCTGTACTTCGGGAGTTCAGGATTCGATCTGCAACAAAGACACCAGCACCAATTGCAGCATCTCGCAACGAACCCCACGGAACCGTGGAAAGAGTCTGATTCAGGGCCGCGTCGAAAAATGGGCGCTGCGAGGGAAACAAAGCGGACAGCGTTCGATGAGCTGCCGCAGCGGCTGCCGCATCTTTCGATGCCAAAGGACTGACGTTGGCAAAAGTCAGATACGACTCATAGCGGCCGTCGATAGAATTCACGGCATCAAAGACGGCCGTACTGACAATCGCCATGGCTCGTGAAGCCATCGGAGGAGTTGGACGCTCAGCACGAATCGCATTCAGCAGAACGTCGTTCCAGTTATGAATCGTGCTGGCCGACATCACTTCGCGATTCTCCAGCACCTGAATCTCGGCGACAACCGGCGAGGCCGCGTTTCGACGACGCTGAGAATCCGAAACACCGCAGGAAACACCATCTCCGAAAAGAGCTGATCGAATGAAGTTCCACATGGCTTTGCCCCGTCATGGTTACAAAACAGTGAGAGACCAAATGCTGTGACTCAGAAATAGCAGCCGGCATGCCAGAGCCCCTATATTCCTTTAGTGCTACATTTCAGGGATTTTCTGCCGAAGAGCACGTGCGACAGCATTCCTCAGCAGATCAGATTCGCAACATCTGCCATCAATCAGACGACAAACTCCGAGACCGTCTGGAGTGCCGAATCGTGGGTGTTGCATGTTGTGAGGCCGGCACAGACTCGTAACAATATTGGCCTCGTGGCCGTCCGATCACTCCGAGAGTGAACCTGAGGGCGGCCAATGACCAGAAGCGACCGTAAGTTTTGCCTGAGCAGCTCATTCTGGCACCGATGGTCGCTGAGGCGGACGCCGGAGGAAAACGTCTCCCTTTTCTGTGACGTCGATGCTTCAAGATTCCCTCTGTGAGTTCGGAGATCAAACAGTGAAGCCCGTCTTCGCACTTTTCAATACGCTGCGACATAAAACATTGGCGGCGATGGTCGTTCTGGTGTGGACGAGTGCTGTCCTCGCAGAGGAGCCCTTTGAGAAATTTCTCACGAACCATTGCGTCCGTTGCCATGGCTCGGAAAAGGTGGAAGGCGACATTCGCATTGACCAGCTGTCTCGCGATTTCCGCCTCGGTACCGACACGCATCACTGGGCGGAGGCTATCGACAAGGTCAACAGCGGCGAGATGCCTCCCAAGACGGAGCCGCAGCCGACCCAGGATGAAATCGCTGCGTTCGTGACGGACCTGGACGCAAAGCTCCGCGAAGGCCGAGCCATGCGGATGGCCGCACGGCCGCCAGTGGCGCATTATCGACTGAGCCGCCGGGAGTATCAGAACACCATGTATGATCTGCTGGGGGTGCGCTATGATCCTACGATGCCCGGCGAACTGAATGAAGACACTCTTTGGCATGGCTTCGAACGCATCGGCTCGCAGCTCACGCTTTCACCGTCGCACATGGACCGCTATTACCGAGCCGCCGAGATTGTGCTTGATCGTGCTTACCCGGCCACATCTGGCGAAGCACGCAAGGTCCGGCAGACGGCTGCGGAACTTCGCTATGGCGGTGGAAAGGAGCAGCAGGAAGCTCTGGATCGATTTGGGATCAAACGACCTCTGCGATACCTTCTGTTTCCCGGCCGAGTCCAGAACGCTCTTTCTTCGCACTGGTTCGGAAAGACGGGGCCGGAACACAGCGGGCTCTATCGCATGCGACTTCAGGCCAGCGGCATTCGACCGCCTGGTGGTCAGCCGGCTCATCTGAGCATCGGTAAGGAAACCAGCGAAGAGACGGTGGATGGTCTGATCGAATTTGACATAACAGCTCCGGAAGACAGCCCGCAGGTCTATGAGTTCGAAGTGTTCCTTGAGATGCCGACTCAGTTGCACTTCTGCGTCGTAGCGACCGACGGCGTTGATCGGCGAGGCGGCGCGGCGTTTCGGAATGCTCTGGCCAGCAGTTCTTACATCTTTACTCACAGCAGCGAAACTCTGCTGCTGAACCCGAACGCTCCACAGATGTTCGACGACAAAGGGAACGGTCTGTTCTCCACGGTATTGCTCGACTGGATTGAATGGGACGGCCCCCTGCAGACGGACGAAGAGAAAAGCCGCAGAGCAGGCATCGTGCCACCGGACAACGCGACGCAGGAAATCATTACCGAACACCTCCAGCGATTCGCGGAACGAGCCTGGCGACGACCGGTCAGCCCTGATGAACTGGCCAACTACGTGCAGTCCTGCCGCGAGGAACTCGACGCAGGCGCGACGATGGCGGAGGCATTTCGAGTTCCCATGCAGGGCATACTCACTTCCAGAAACTTCATCTATCTGGTCGAAGGCGATCCCGCCACACGAGAACGCCTGACGGACTGGGAACTCGCGTCACGGCTTTCTTACTTTCTGTGGAGTTCGATGCCCGATGAAACACTGCTTGCCGCAGCCAACGTAGGGCAGGTTTCCAACCTGCCAGCAGAATCTCCAACGCAGGCCACAAGCCTGCACCACCCGGAAATTCTCGCACAGCAAGTGGATCGAATGCTGACCGACAGCCGGATCAACCGCTTCATTGACGACTTCTCCCGGCAATGGCTGCAACTTCACCGAGTCGGCATGTTCCCGCCCGACAAGAGTCTCTATCCGGTCTACGATGACTGGCTCGAAACGAGCCTGCGTGCTGAGCCGGTGGAGTATTTCCGGGAAGTCGTTTCTCAGAACCTTCCGCTGGCGAGCTTCCTCGATTCTGACTGGACGATGGCGAATGCGAGGCTCTGTGATTTCTACGGGCTGCCGGAACCGAAGGCGGACGGATTTCATCGTGTCTCGCTGAAGCCGGAAGACCATCGTGGCGGTCTGCTGACGATGGGAGCGGTCCT
>CAIJTV010000492.1:0-1613 GCA_903823635.1 uncultured Planctomycetaceae bacterium | reverse complement strand
GTCCCGAACTGCAGCGGCAGATTAAAGGTCGTCCCAAGCCCTGCGCCTCGGCCGGTTTCTATTTTGCGACCAGTGCCCGGATAAAAGGGAAAGCGATGAGCAGAGAAGAATCCGACCTGACCGTCTTCGTAGAACACATCCTGAGTCCCGTTGCCATGATGCACGTCCCAGTCCACGATGAGCACTCGATTGAGTCCCAGACGCTGAATTGCCGTGCGAGCTGCGATCGCCGCGTTGCCCAGCAGGCAGAATCCCATCGCCCCGTCAGGCACCGCATGATGCCCCGGCGGTCTCACTGCACAAAAGGCCGTGGTGTCTTCTCCCGCGATGACTCGTTCAACCGCATCCACAGCCGTGCCGCAGGCCATGCGGGCTACGGTTTCCGACTGAGCACTCATCATGGTGTCAGCCTCGATGCGACCACCACCGGCTGCCGCGAACTGCCGCAGTTTTTCCAGATGAGCCGCCGGGTGAACTCGGAGAATGTCATCATCACAAGCCGTGCGCACCGGCACTTGGCGAACCTTCTCCAGCAATCCCGACTTCGTGATTGCCGCATGAATCGACTTCAACCGCGCCGGACACTCCGGATGCTGCCCTGTTTCGTGCTTCAGAAAACGATCATCCATGTAGAGCAGTGTCATTGCCTGATCCTCCTTGTGATCAGCTCAAAATCTCGTGAATCACATGACCATGCACATCGGTCAGTCGTCGATCAACCCCGTCGTTCCGCACCGTGAGTCGCGTGTGGTCGATACCCAACTGATTCAACAGCGTCGCATGAATGTCGTAAACCTGTGTGGGGTTATTGCGGTCCAGAGGCTTGTAGCCCCATTCATCGGACGAGCCATGACTGATCCCGCCTTTGATGCCACCGCCACACAACCAGTTCGTAAACACATACGGATTGTGATCTCGTCCTTTGCTGCCCTGAGTTGACGGCATGCGACCGAACTCCGTGGTCCACACGATGATCGTGTCCTCCAGCAATCCTCGCTGTTTCAGATCCTGAATCAAGGCCGCCGTTCCAATCGCCATGCCCATCGCCAGAGGCTTATGGTCGCGTTCGATGTCTTCGTGACTATCCCAGTTGCGGCGAGGAAACCCGTTGTCGTTGCCGGACCAGATCTGTACAAACCGGACACCTCGTTCCAGCATCCGGCGAGCGATCAAGCACTTGCGTCCGAAGTATTCGGCTTCCTCGGGGATGTTAATCTCCGTCGGATATGTCGCGCCGGGATTTGCGAGACCGTACATCTTCAAGGTCGACTCCGTCTCCTTCGACAAGTCAAACACCTCGGGCGCACTGAGCTGCATTTTTGCCGCGAGTTCATAGGATCTCAGACGTGACTCCAGACGCGAATCGCCGGGACGGCTGCGACTGTAATCCTGATTCAGTGATCGCAGTAAAGATTGCCCATCGTTCTCTGCTTTCGCCGAAACATAATCGGCTGACGCAAAGAGATCTTCAATCGGCGTTGCCCGCTGTGGGAAGATCATTGTCCCTTGAGTGCTCGCGGCCAAAAATCCCGAGCCCCAGTTCTTCGGCCCGTTGCTCGCAAATCCTCGATGATCCGGCAGGACAACAAATGTCGGCAGGTTGTCGTTCATGG
>CAIJTV010000491.1:0-4212 GCA_903823635.1 uncultured Planctomycetaceae bacterium | reverse complement strand
CGGTGGGGGCGGTGCTGTTTGATGAACGAGGACCCAAGCGAGTTCCACCGCAGGCGGGTGAACGTGGCTTTCATCGTCTGCTGGAAGCGATGTCGGATTTCTGCGTGAACCCCGCGCCGATGCCTGATCGACTTTCGCCCACTCTGGTGACGTTTGCTCTGAGTGTGGCGACGGAACAGTTTCCGGAACTGCTCGATCTGAAAGTCAATCAGGTTCCGTTTACGTTATTTCCGATTCTGCCCTGGAATGCACGGCGGCATCGCGATCGTTCTCTGCTGGCCGGTGTGCTGGCCGAGCTGTATAAAATGTCGCCGCTGAAGCACGTGCAGTTGTTGCATGACGACGCCCTGATGGCGACGTTTACTCAACACTTTCTGAGTCAGACGGGCCTGTCGTGGATGACGCCGGTTGTGGCGATTCGTGGTCGAGGCTTTCATGACGGCATCGCGCGGATGGAACTTCTGAGCCACGCGTTAACGACAGCGGCCCTGCATGCAAAAGACAACGAAGTTTTTGTCGTTCTGGCCGATCTGCTTGAATGTGCGCCCAGTATTTCGCATCTGTTGCCGGCCGTCAAAATGGTACTCGCGAGACATCATCGGATTGCTTTCGTCTGTCCGACGCCAACATTCAAACGCCCCACTGCAACTTCCGTTGAGATGAAGTCTGATGACGCGGAAGACCTGTTGTTAGCGGCCGAACAAACTCGCAGTCGTGATCTTTCGACGCGTTTGCAGAGAGAATTGCGTCGGATCGGAGCGACCGTTGCATTTGCCGGGGAACAGAACGCGATTCAATTGGTACTGTCGGAGATGGAGATTGCTCGCACGGGTCGAGTTGGCACATCAGGGGGGCGACGATGAGCCGTCCGTTCTTCGAGAAGACTCCGGATCTGATCGATCGCAAAGATTCGCCTGCGGACCGAGTGCCTGCGGACAGAGTTTATGAGCGACCGGGTGAGTCACTTCAGCTGGGACTCGTCCTGCAGATTTCTGTTTTCGTTGTGGTCGCTGCGTTGTTAATGTTGTTGGCCCCGGAAGCGCCGTGGTCGATTCGGCTGTTGATTATTGCTTTGGTTATGCTGACACTAAAGCGCTGGGGCGGGGTTCTGGTGTTGATGCTGGTTCAGGGAGATCTCGTGCTGCGGGAAGGCCGCGACATGGCGATCCTGAACGGATCCGGCGGCGTTCTGTTTGTGCTGGTCGTGATGGCCGTGCTGATGTTTGTCGCAAGGCAGAGAGAGTTGCTCCAGCAGATCGCTCGCAGTTCACTGCTGCAGGTTGCGCGAGAATTCCTTAACTCCAGCGAAGCCCCTGCGGAGTCACCGAAAGAGTTTAGCATCCCTGCAGGTCGCATTTTTTCATCGGCATTACGTGGAATCACACTGATGTTTGGCAGCGTCGTGATTGCTCGTGTCGTGCTGGGGATGTTGCCAACCAATCGTGAAGTGACAGCCGGCCTCAGGGATTTCATCGACGTTGATCCCAGTCTCATGGCTGGTGCGATGTTAATCGTTTGTTTGTTTGCAGTCTGGATTGCGGTGTCGGAAGTTTCATGGCGACAAATGACCACCGCACAAGCTCGGATGTATCTGCGATCAGCGTTTCTGAAATTGCATTATGCCGACTTGCGAATGATCGTACGCCGGCGACTGAAAGTGCGGCAACAAAGACTGGCATTAGCCAAGGCCAAATCACGCAAAGAGGGCAACTAGTATGACACCGTCTATCATCAAGGCAGGAGCAATCTGATGTTTTGGCTCAGAGAAGTGATGGGATGGGCATTGGTGGCGATCTCGCTGATCGTGCTGCGCGTCGGAATGAACTTCGCGATGAACACCACGGAGCCGAAGATCGTCGAAGCCTCCGTGGTGCTGTTCGCCGCCATGGGAGTTCTTCGCGCCGGCATCCTGCTAATCCGAATTTCCACCGCCGCCCGCATCTGCCGCATCGACCGTGAAAGCGAGTCGAAGGGTTGAGCTGTTGTGGGCTCTCGATGAATCAGTTCGTTGCTCACTGGGCCAGTGTGTAAATCTTAACGCTGCACAATTTGCTGGTGCCCATTTCAAAAGCGACTTCTGTTGCGGAATTCGTGAGAGTTTCGAGCGTTTCCAGAAGTCTCACGACTTCTGCTACAGGTTTAGAGACCGTCGCTAGCTCATAGCCTATTGACAGGAGGCTTGCGAGATCGCACGCGGACATCGTCAATGACGTCGTGAACGAAGATTACAATGGGTTCGCTGGCATCACAGCAGCATTTGCAGGTGATACAACTCCTTCGACGACGTCGATATGAGTGTCCTCATTCAGATGCAACTCTGAAGGAGTCTTGAGAGAGATCATCCCCATGGGATAGTGGATGAAATAATCAAAGGACTGGCACTCGAACTGGTAAAACCCCGGGTTCAATGAGTCCATTTCAAAATATCCATCAACATCGGCTTTGGTTTCAATTTTTTCGAGTGCAGATGTTATTGCCTCTTCGCCAGTGTTCACGGAATCCAACGTGGGGATACGTCTTAAAGTCACGCCGGAAAATGGCCGCGTTCGCCCCGTGAGTTTTAGTGGACCTGGTTGCCAACTTACTCTGAGACCGACCGTTTCTCCGGCCTGGATGTCCATACTGATATTGTATGAAACAGGAGACTGTTTAGAAGTTGATTTCTCCAGAAGAAGCCTGTGTTCGCCTGTGGCCACGGAGTCAAGGCGGAAGTGGCCATCAGCATCGATAGGCTTTTCGTTCATTGGGTAAAACACATGGTCTGTTGATTTCTGGTAGAGCTTGACCGTTCCCATGCCGCCTGCCGCATAACCCTCAATAATGCCGCCGTGATTCAAATAGACTTTTGTAACTCCGCCAGTCTCTGGTTGTGGTCTTTCATGAGGGTTATGATTGTTTGAGGATATCCAGGGACGCGAAAGATCAGCGTTGCCGTATTGGGGATCTCCGAAAAAGAGAACCGGCCATTCGTGTCGGAGGTAAGCTTAAGGACCGATTCCAAGTCGACATCTTCCCTAATACTAAGGCTCGACGGTTCCCACCGGGGCATCCCATCAAAGAACCCCTTGACGGGCCCTGCTATGATTGAAGCGTTTTCGATCGGTTTCCGAGATTCTTGATCGATCAGGAGGAACTCGGCCGTGGTTGTTGGGCTGAGTTTGATCACATGAGGATTCTCAGGATCCGTCGCGTCCGGATCCACATTCACGTTTGCTGTGGCAAATCCATTCGCGACCACGGTCAACCAGGACCTGACCGAAGGCTTCTCTTCACATCCGAAGGAGAATCGCCCCTCCGGATCATCAACATCAATCGAATCTGTATCGTTATTTCGTGTAACACGATAATTTCTAATCGGCTGCCCATTGGCATCGACGACCTGGCCATAGAGGGGCGTAGTCGCAACTCTGCGAAGATACGGGTTGCTTGAATTCGGGATGACGACTCGAAACCGCCCCAGAGAACGTGCATAATCTCCTTGCGAAATATCCTCTGACTTGATCCTCAGGCCATTGGCCGAAATCTGCAGAACCAGCCAGCTTTCGCGATCGGACGGTTTGGCTGCGTTGAGGCTGGTTTCCAGCTCGTCCCCTGAGAGAAAAACGTCGCTGAGTCCACTTGGGGCTGGGTTCAAACCGCTTAGCCGACAGAGTCCCGTATCATCGACGGGTACTGCACTATCATGCCCCGGTATTGGCAAAAAGTAATCGTAGAATCTCCATGCAGCCTTACCAGGATTCTTGAGAACCTGCGGCTTTACTTCGAATCCCGTGAGAGGCAAGCCTCCTTCGTCCACGATGGAAATTTCAATTTCTCGGTCATCGTCCAATTGGAAGTCTTTTTCCAGCGGCAGTGACTTCGGGCCAGGGCTTGGGATGTACTCAGGTTTCGGGCAGAATCCTTTTGCGTGAATGCTTACGCCGTATTCGACTCCGACGTTATTTGTTTCGATTTCGTAAGCCCCATTTTCTCCTGTCGTGACCGTCTCTTTGTGGGCGTCATTATAGTAAAGCTGTCCCCACGAAACGATCGCTCCTGAAATCGGCTTCCCGGCGGTATCGGTGACTCTTCCCTTGATCACTCGAGGAAACTCGGGCTTATGGCCCGGCATGACCCTTACTCGAATGAAATCCGGATTTTGACCTAACGCGACAAGCGGTTCGCGGCAGGTCAGTGCAACCATCATCATTAACAAAGTGAAGGTCGCTTTTG
>CAIJTV010000490.1:0-19809 GCA_903823635.1 uncultured Planctomycetaceae bacterium | reverse complement strand
CAACCGAAGAAGCGTGAATCCTTCTGGAGTGAGCTGTTTGATTTCGGCTGAGTCTCAACCGGTGTGCCTGCGTTCGCTAAGGCTCACTTGTCACACCCTACGGGAAGACGTTGCGATTTGTAGGGTGTGACACGTTCGCCCCGGCGAACGCAGGCACACCACATACGGACAATGTTTCGAACCAGTTTCATCGCGGGGAATCAAGGACGGTCCGGGTTTGGTTCTGTGAATTCAGGGAAGTGTTGTTGCGAGTGTGTCTTTGTGAGGGCAAGTGAAATTACGAAAGTCGCCAGGCTGCGTTTTCAGGTGGACCGGGTATTACAATGCACGACACAGAATTGGGAAACGCGATCAAGAATGAACTGACCATTCCTACGGTCAGCTCCTCAGAGGACGAAGCATTTTTTGTTGTTGGAATCGGTGCCTCGGCGGGTGGACTGGAGGCGCTTGAGCAGTTCTTTGAACACGTTCCCGAGAAATCGCGACTCTGCTTTGTCGTCGTGCAGCATCTGTCGCCCGACTTCAAAAGCATGATGGATGAGCTGCTGGCCCGCAGAACGCGAATCCCGATTGTTCGCGTGGAAGACGGCATCGAACTGCGTCCCAATGCGATCTATCTGATGCCGCCTCGGAAGGAGATGATTCAATCGACCGGGCGACTGTATCTGACGGACAAAGACCTGTCTCAGGGATTCGCTCTGCCCATTGACCGGTATCTCAGATCGCTCGCACAGGATTTTGGCAGTCGCTCCATCGGCGTCATATTGTCGGGAACCGGAAGCGACGGATCACGCGGAATTCGTGACATCCATGATGCCTGCGGACTGGTGCTTGCTCAAAGCGAAGAGTCCTCGCGGTTCGACGGAATGCCTCGCAGCGCGCGAGAAACCGGGCTCGTGGATCTGGTCCTGCCGCCATCGGAAATGCCGGACGCGATTCTGAAACTGGTGCGCATGCGGCGTTCGCCGGAAGAGGGCGGTGAAGCGGAGCCGGTGGTTCCGGAGGTGGGTCTGCAGGCCATCTTTCGCATGCTGCGGAAAGAGTATGGCATCGACTTCAGTCACTACAAGCCGAGCACTGTCACGCGCCGCGTGGAGCGACGGCTGTTGCTGAATAATTCGATGAGCGTCAAGCAGTACGTGGAACTGCTGTCCGACAATGGTGCGGAGCTGAATCAGCTTTACAAGGACCTCCTGATCGGAGTCACACAGTTCTTTCGAGACCGCGAGGCCTTTCATCTACTGGCGAGTGAAGAGCTGCCTCGTCTGCTGGAAACCGTCGGCGATGATCAGGAGTTCCGTGTCTGGGTCGCGTGCTGTGCGACGGGAGAAGAAGCGTATTCGATCGCGATTCTGATTCAGGAACAACTGGCGTTGATGAATCGGCCGATTCTCGTGCGGATCTTTGCCACAGACGCGCATCGTGCCTCGCTGGAAGTGGCCAGCACGGGTGTTTACAGCGAAGCGTCACTGGCCGCCGTGAATCCTCAGCGACGAGCCCAGTTCTTTGTTCCCAAAGGTGACGGCTATCAGGTGGCGCCGCACATTCGCAAGATGATTGTGTTCGCGCCGCATGATCTGCTGAAGGATACTCCGTTCACCCGGCTGCATCTGGTCACTTGTCGCAACATGTTGATCTACCTGCAGCCGCCGGCTCAGAAGAAGGTGCTTTCACTGTTTCATTTCGGACTGAAAGCTGGCTGTGTTCTGTTTCTGGGACCCAGCGAGACGACGGGGGAACTGTCGGACGAGTTCGAGTCGATTGATGAACGCTGGAAGATTTTTCGCAAGAGACGCGACGTACGTCTGCGAACCGATTTTCGTCTGATGTCGACGGCCGGTCCACAACGCCCACGCATCACGTCACCGTACGGAGCCACGTCGTCGGCTTCTGACCGACTGCAGCAGGCGGTTTATGATCGACTGCTGGAAGAGCACATGCCGCCCAGCTTTCTGATCAACGATCGGAAGGAGCTGGTCCACAGTTTCGGGAAAGCGGGCAAGTTTCTGCGAGTCAGAGACGGAAGAGCGTCCACTCTGTTTCTGGATCTCATCGACAACGATCTGAAGATGATTCTGCTGGGCGCACTAGCGCGGGCGGAGAAGTTGCTGGTGCCGGTGGTCTTTACGGGAGTCCGACTTCCTTCGGACGATGGCCACGATCTGATGACTCGCCTAACCGTGAAGCCCATCAACGATCGCATCTCGGGCCTGACCAGTTTTTTGATCCTGCTGGAAGACATGGGACTCCCCGCGCTGGCTCGTGACGAGAATGCCGTGGATCTGCAGGTGGCTTCACGCGATCAGTTGCAGGCGCTGGAACTGGAACTGGGACATACTCGCGAAAACCTGCAGGCTCTGATTGAAGAGCAGGAATCCAGCAACGAAGAACTGCAGGCGACGAATGAAGAACTTGTTGCATCGAATGAAGAGCTGCAGAGCACCAATGAGGAACTGCACTCGGTCAATGAAGAACTTTACACGGTCAACGCGGAGTATCAGCACAAGATTGAAGAGTTGACTCAGGTCACTGCGGACCTGGAGAATCTGTTTCTGGCGACGGATGTCGGGATCGTGTTTCTGGATCGCAATCTTTGCATCCGCCGGTTTACTCCGCGTGCGGCTCGGCTTTTGAATCTGTTGCCGCATGATTCCGGCAGACCGCTCAGCAGCTTCGCGCATTCGCTGGATGAACCGCTGATGGAGTTGCTGAATCATGTGCTTGAGACGGGGCGGCCCATCGAAAAAGAAGTTCGCGATCGCGAAGGAAACTGCTACTTCCTGCGAATTCTGCCCTATCGAACCAGCACAATGACCATGGACGGAGTCGTGTTGTCACTGATAGACATTTCTCCGCTCAAGGTGGCCGAGGCGAAGCTTCAGCACCTGTCCGCCATCGTCCGGTTTTCGGGCGATGCGATCATTGGTAAAGACCTGGAAGGTCGAATCATCAGTTGGAATCGCGGTGCCGAGGAGATGTTTGGATACTCGGCCGAAGAATCCATCGGTCGCGATACGGAGTTCCTGTACCCAGCCGAGTCCGCAGAGTCTTTTGACGAACTTATGGCGGCAATCCGCAGCAGTCGTTCGGTCACGCAGGAACGACGGCGAAGGCGCAGTGACGGATCCATCATTGATGTACTGCACACGGTTTCTCCGATCTGTGATGCGGCGGGCCGGATTGTGGGCGTATCGACGATCTCGCGAGACATCACGGTTCGGAAGAAATCAGAACAGGCGATCCAGGACACAATTCGTAACCGCGATCACTTCCTCGCGATGTTGTCGCATGAGCTGCGAAATCCGCTGAGTGCTATTCTGTATGCCGCGCAGATGCTGGATCTGAGAAAGTCGATCGACGGCAATGACACCGAAGCAAGCGGCGTGATCCGTCGACAGGCGGAGCAAATGCGGTTACTTCTCGACGATCTGCTGGATGTGGCGCGAGTGACACAGAACAAGATCGTGCTGCGCCGCGAAGTGGTGTCTCTGGGAGATATTGTTGCGGAGGAACTGCGAACGATTGAGCGTCTGCCGGAGACCAGCAGACGAGTGATTGAAGTGGAAGGAATGGATCAGATGTGCCTGGTCGATGGTGATCCCGCGCGACTGCATCAGGTTGTCATCAATCTGCTGAGGAATGCGGTGAAGTATTCTTCGGATGGAGAAACCGTCACAGTCAAACTGTCGCGTCGAGACAATCAGGCGGTGCTTTCTGTTCGAGACACCGGAGTTGGTATTGCGCCGGACATGCTGGATCAGATTTTTGAATTGTTCGTTCAGTCCAGAGATACGATTGATCGTGCGGAAGGTGGCCTTGGGGTTGGACTGACGCTGGTCAGGGCCATTATCGAATTGCATGGAGGAACTATCCGCGCGTTCAGTCAGGGAACAGGATTCGGAAGCGAGTTTACGATTCAATTGCCTCTGGCTGTGCCGCAGCCTTCCTCTGCAAAGTTGGACAAAGCGAAGACTGGTGCAACACAGTCCGTTCGACTTCCTTCATTGCGAATTGCGATCATCGAAGACAATTCCGATGTGCAGTTGTGCCTTCGGACCCTGTTGGAAATGGATGGGAATGAAGTTCGCGTGTCCTGTGATGGAATCGAAGGAACGGATCTGATTCTCGAGTGGCGTCCGGATATCGCCATTGTCGACATTGGGCTTCCGGGACGAGACGGCTTTGATGTGGCTCGGGAAGTTCGCAAAAGCATCTCCGCAGAGCACAACCAGCCTCAACCGCATCTGATTGCGTTGACCCGGTATGGACTTCCATCAGACAGAGTGAAGGTGCTCGAAGCTGGATTCAATCTTCACCTCGTGAAACCGGTGAATCTGGATGAACTGTTCGATGTGTTGCATCGCATCGCCAGCGGGTAGTCGATTTCGCCGTAGGAAACGTTCCTGTTGAGAACGTTTCCAATTGTTTGATGACAATTGCATTTTTTTTGATGACCAATGATTGTGTCTTGCTCTTGACGTTCTAAGTGGGAGAGTTAACCTTCGATTGTTCGCAGAAAGCGCATAAGGACTTGCGCTAATGTATGCTGTTTGAAAAACTGAAGGCGCTGCTTTAAGGCAGATCGGTCAATTCATCGCAGGATCATCCGATGATTGCAGTTTTACGATTTTCGTAGCTGGGCCGAAAGTTCAACGAGCGGATTTTGATTCGCAGGATGCGACCCCAGAATGCCAATGTTTGCCGTATTTTCGTGACTTGTGTCTCGATCGGCAGCAGGTTGTGTTTCCATGGAGGGTTGGTCTGATGCTTGTGCTAGCGCGTCGTCCGGGTCAGAAGATTGTATTTCCGGGTCTAGGGATCTCTATTGAGGTCTTGCAGTCAAAAGGTGCTGTGACCCGTCTGGGAATTGAAGCGCCCGTCGACATTGAAGTTCATCGCCATGAGATACTTGAAAAGGTTGGCTCTGGTGCAATGGCCGCCCAAAGTCATTCTGTTTCCGATGCTGAACGGGAACATCGTCACCGGCTGAACAATAAACTCAACGCACTGACGTTGAAGCTGCAGCTTCTTCAAAGGCAGATCAGCCGAGGCACAGCCGTTGAACCTGCGACTCAAATTGCGGATGTTGTGGATCAATTGAGTGATCTGGAAACGGCCATTCCTGATTGCACTGTCACAGAGAAATCTCCGCGAGTGCTGATTGTTGAGGATCAGGCGAATGAGCGAGAGCTGCTGGCAGACTGCCTGAAGCTTTCCGGAATTCCTGTGGCGACGGCGGTCAACGGCCAGGATGCCTTCGACTATCTTCATGAAAACGAAATGCCGGATCTCGTGCTGCTCGATATGCGCATGCCCGAGATTGATGGCCCCTCGTTCATCAAACTAATCCGCGATGACTTCCGACTCAATCGGCTGAAGGTGTTTGCCGTGAGTGGCTCAGCTCGTGAAGAATTCAGTTCGAATCTTGCCGTCGACGGCTGGTTTGCCAAGCCTGTTCGAATCGACTCAATACTGGAAGCCGTCCGCAATCCGACTCGCGGTTCCATGGCGACGGTATAACGCCCGAGGTCGGGTACAATTCGTCGTCACAAACTATGGCTATGGCCATGGCTATGGTCATCGAATGACGCCTGGCATTTTCAAGATGCCAGGCGTCATTTGTGTCTGCTTCATTCGACACTGGCGAATAGCCTTGAACCCTTGACTGATGGCCCAGGCTGTCTCAACCGGTAAACTTCCCGGGACTGAGTTCGCAATGACTTCTCACCCCCGCTGCATACATTTAAGCGAAGCTTTCTGGTCGGCCTGGCGGACCCAATCGAGTCTCTCTCTGCTGGAGAATGAACTGCGCGCCAAGATTCCGTGAACCGTTCAATAAGAGAATTCAGCTAAGGTTGCAGAATCAGCTTTTAGATCTTTGGCTTTGAAGCCTCTTTCTTCCGCTGCATTTCCTGAGCCTGTCGACGACGAGCTTCTTCTTCGGGAGCGAACTGGGGACCTCGGCGACCGTCACCGCCATTCATGGCGGCGATTTCAATATGTCCCTCTTTCCATTCCCATCCCAGTGGTTCGTTCAGCTCCATCGTCGCGAGAAACTCCCAGGGCGTTCCTGGATGTTCGTTGATAACACGATGTAGATACTCCAGAGCCTTGTCGTGCATCCTGCGAACGTTCGCACCAGCGTCGATCGCCTCTGATGGTTCCAGCTTCCATTGATTGCTGTCGGCTTTCTCGAAGCGTTTCGGATTCGATTTCATTTCGGCCAACACGGCGTTGTAACCAAATGCTCGAACTCGCATGGCCAGTACTCGGCCCATCGCCAGGTCGTAGCTGGCTCTCCAGCGATCCGAGTCCAGTTTATCACGGTGCTTTTCGCCGGCTTCCAGTGCTGTGTGAACTCGTTCGAGGAAGTAGTCGAGCACAGCCAGTGGCTTCTGAGCTTCTGTAATCTGCTCTCGCAAAATATTGTCGTTGTTGGCCTGAAAAGTTCGCTGTGGAATCGGCACTGGTTCCGTGACAGCCAGCTGAGCGGCTGCAATCAGGGATTGCTTTGCCAGGTTGCCCTGAAGCTGACGACGGTACTCGGCACCTGGACGATAGTCAGGAGCATACTGCCGCATAATCTGCGGATCCCATTGTTTGCGGGATGTGTCGTCGGCGACGAAAAAGATACCACCGGTCTCCGCACACAAACGAGACAGCGTGTATGGACCGTAGCCAGATGACATGCGTTCGAGGCCCTGAGAATCAGCGGTCCAGAACGGCAATTGCAATCCTTCTGGAAGCGGACTCTCTGGTCCCTGGTCAGCGTCACCGATGTCGTCTTCATAGTCCGTGCCGTCTTCGCCTTTCCATTTCACATGGACGAAGCCTTTTTGACGACCAAACGGCGAGGTGTTACCAATACAGAAGACTCTGACACCGTCACGGCTGAGTCGCTTAACGACCTCTTCCAGCACCGTGTAGTTCTCACCAAAGTCATCACCGCGTTCGTCGGTAACAATAATCAGAATCATGTTGGCTCGCATCTTCTTGCGAACCGGTCCATAAACCTTCATGGCCTGATTGATACCGGCGAAAACATTCTCCACGCCCGACGTGTCGCTTTTGATAGTCTTGATGGCTTTAGACAATTCAGCGATGTCACTGGACGGTTCATCCAGAAGAACATGCACGTCTTTGCCGTAGCCGACGATCCCAGTTTTTAGCGCGTCCTTCGTGTCGATATCATCCATCAGACCAAGCTGACGGTAGACGTTTTCGAATCGTTCGATGATCTTGTCGCGACGAGATTCCAGGGAGATTGATTCGTCCATCAGCCATACCGGAAGCGTCTTCCGCTGACGAAGCGAGTTCGCAATTTCCAGCGTAATTCGGTCAACGGCGCCGTCGGTTCCGCCAGCATGTTCCGTAGTACCGGTCAGATCGATGTTCTCCAGCATTTCTGCTTCGCTGGGAGTCGACACTGTTTCGTTAAGCTGAATCCTGGGATTTACAACGGAGCTTTCGATCTGCTGAATCTCTTCTCGATGATTATCCAGACCACGATTTTGAGCCACAGCAGCAGATGGGCTGGCAATGTTCAGATCGCTTTTGGTGCCCAATGATTCTGATGGTTCCGTATCCAGTACATATTCCACCTGAGCGATTTCTTCCATCTCAACAGTGGAAGTCAGATTGAACTCTGGCAACACAATTTCGGGGAGCGAAATCATCGCGACCACGATGATGATCCCGATATGCACCAATAGGCTCATTCCCCAAGCCGGCATCGCGTCGAAGATGGACCAGACCGAGCTGTTCTCTTCGGGGAGCGTTTCAGGAGAAGCGGATGTTGCTGAATTTGCGTGAATAGTGCTCACAAGCAAGCTCCGACAAAGCGACGAATCTCAAAGTGCCCAACATGTGCAATCGGGACCTGGAACGGTTCTACGACACGATCATCCGGGATTTTTGCTCGGTCTGAACAAAAATCGCTGGAAAACTGGCGTCGCCTCATATGTTCTCCAAGTATTCACCCCGTTACAAGCGGAGAACCCGGGCAAAACCTGGAATCATGTACTGATCATATCAACAGTATGACTGCTGCGGTCGTACTCTTGGGAACTGGCGGAGCAAGTCTTTTCTTAGCTGGAGCGGGCGAAGTGTCCCGCAAATTCCCTGTTACTCCCCCGTCAGTTTCCGGCAATCCTTCGCAGGGATTGCGTTTCCATCGAGCGGGGACCACACTGGGAGAGTCACGGTTTTCAGGGTTCTGGATGAAACGGTCAATGCATGCGCGGCCCAGTACTGGATCGAGAAGAGTACATCGAGCAGGAGTATTTCTTTCGGGTTTACCGGGAGCGGTTGCTGGAAAACGTACCGTCCCAGGAGATCTTAAAGACGATTTCCGAGGAAATCCTCGCCACGACACGGCTTCCGATGGCGATTGATTTCATGCGGGCGGAAATCCTGCACAGTGGCAAGATCAGCACGGCCATGTTTCGGCTGCCGCATTATTTCGCTCCATTCCAGGCCTTCGTGATCAGCCGTGCGGAAGAGGATGAATCTCGCTTTGAACAATTGACGGCTCTGAAGATCCTTGAGAGCGAAGCGCATTTTCGAGCTGTCAGTCCCTCCATGCCTGGACTGTTTATCTTTCAGTTCGAATGCATCGCTCGTAATCGACTGGGATATGGCGAAGGCCTCAAGGCGATGATGGCTGATCCACTGTATTCAGAAGAATGGAGTCGCTGGATTGCTCGTCTGGCTGGTTCACTCGGCGAACGAGAACTTGCCGAAATCGTCTACGGTGCTTCTCAACACCTTCTGAACCGCCGCAGCACCGCGCGAAGTCCGGCTGAAAAGGCCGCTGCGAAACAAGAGGAAGGATCTTCCGCGCCATCGCCGATGGCGTTGTTTGGTGATCAGGAAGGACGAATTGCGAAAGCCAACATCGGTCGCGACCCTCTCTACTTCTTTGCGGCGTTGCAGAGACAACTCAACTACCCGGCGGTTCCTCGTTCCTCTCAGGCCGAAGCCGATGAAAACAAAAAGCTGCCACCGTTTCTTGAAGCTCGTCTGAACAAGATTGAGCAGCGACTCAAGATCAATGAAATGGAAGTGAAAGGCGGCATCGATCTGACTCGCTTTTACAAACAGCCCGATGGCGAAACGCCGAAGTTAAGCGATCTTCCGTAGGATATGGTTTGGCCGGTCTCGTTCTTAGTGCCGGCTTCAGTTGGCACTGCTGCAGGATTACCAATCAAATGCTGGCTGAAGCCAGCACTACTGGCTCAGGCGAAAAAATCAATCGGCCGCTTGCGGCATTCGGATGAACTCCCGGCTCTGTCTTTGTATCCTTCCCGCTCATCAGCCCGCTGATGTCCTGTTTTTTCCGATGCATTGTGGCAAGTTGCTGCAGGCGGTTGTGCAGGTTGTCTCTACTCTTGCCCCAGAATTTTGATCATGTCCAATCAGGTCGAAGCCAGCATTTATGACTATCCCAAGTACTACGATCTGTTGTTCGGGTCTGATGTGGCGGCTGAGTATCGCTTTCTAAAGGCCTGTTTCGCCAAACACGCCGGTTGCGAAGTGAAGCGAATTTTTGAGCCCGCCTGCGGAACAGGTCGTCTGTTGATTAAGCTGGGGCGAGCTGGCTATGAAGTTGGTGGAAACGACCTGAATCCCAAAGCCGTCGATTTCTGTAACGAACGTCTTCGTCGTTATGAATTGCCGGAGACCGTCGTTGTCGGGGACATGTCAAACTTCAAAGTCAAAAAGAAGTTTGATGCGGCCTTCAACATGATCAATTCGTTTCGACATCTGGCAACCGAGAAACAGGCCGTCGGGCATTTTGAATGCATGGCGAACGGAATGACCAAAGGCGGACTGTATGTCCTTGGTATTCATCTGGAGCCAACAGCCTGCCCGGCGATGCAGGAAGAAAGCTGGTCCGCGCGACGAGGCAATCTGGTTGTGAACTCGTACATGTGGTCCAAAGGGATTGACCGCAAGACACGTCTGGAGCATCTCGGTCTGCACGTGGATGTGTTTACTCCCACAAAGCGTATGCGCATCGTGGATCACATGGAGTATCGCACTTACAACAAAAGCCAGTTTATGTCGCTGCTGAAAAAAGTGCCCAAACTCGAAATCGCAGAGACGTACGATTTTTCATACGACATTCGCAATCCGCACGTAGTCTCCGGAACGACAGAAGATGTCGTTTACATCCTGCGGAAGAAATAACATCGGTCAGGAAAATTCCCGGCTCGTTTTATTCAGTGAACTCTGTTTTGGAAAGTTAAAGTCCTATGAACAGTATTGCTCTTCTGACATCGGCTCTGGAATCATCAAAGAAGATGCTGGCATGGATTGTTTCAGATTTTTCTGACGCCGATCTTCTTGTTCGTCCGGTGCCTGAAGCCAATCACATGGCATGGCAACTGGGGCATCTGATCACGGCCGAGCGACATATTATTCTGGAACAACTCCCGAGCGCGAAGTTTCCGGATCTGCCTGCAGGGTTTGACGCGGCTCATTCGAAGGAAACTGCTTCCTTAGACAGTGCTGCCGGTTTTTTCAAAGTGGCCGAGTACCTGGAACAGCTCGAGGCAACTCGTGCTGTAACGATTGCTGAACTGCAGAAGCTGACGGAATCCGATCTGGATCGACCAACGCTCGGGAACCTTGCGAACTTTTGTCCGACGCTTGGTAACACGTTCGGTCTGCTGTGCGACCATATCATGATGCACCTTGGTCAGGGCACTGTGGTCCGCCGCAAACTTGGCAAGCCGGTTTTGTTCTAGTTCCGAGCAAAGAGTTATCCAGTGCGCGGACATGATTGAGGCTGGGGTCTCCAAAGGTATCCCGCGAATACCCGGCCTCAATCAAAACCATGCGGAGAATACGTATGGCCAGAAATGAAGGTGACCGTGAAGACCTGATGCGCGAAGCGGTCGCGTTGACGGAACGAGTCGAGCTTTTTGTGCCGGGATTTGAAGAACTGATCACGATTGGGTTTCGCAGCAATGGTGCGATGAGCATTTTTGTGGGGCAGGATCCAGTCTATCAGTTTGATCCGTCCGGTCGTCTTCGCCGAGCCTTTGTGGATGGCTTTCTGTTTCGCAGCCAACATTCCGGACTGGCACGACTGGAACGTGTGCGTAACGAATCGGAAGTGCAGCTTCTGCGACATGATCTGTCCCCGTCAGAGTGCTCTGCCTTTCAGAAGGCGATGAAAGACACGTTGCATCGCATCTTGTTGCAACTTCAGGAGAAGACTGTCCGAGTCGAGCGTTGTGTGCCTGATACGGCCGATCTGCTGCCGGTGATACAGATTGCAATTGTCGCCATAGTAAATAACGAAGAATGGCTATCACCAGAGATTCGCCGACGAATCGTTTGATGCGGTTGTTGCTCTGCTGCCGTTAAGGAGTTAAGGAACAGTCCCGAAATAACATCCGGTTTTTGCTGATGCGAGAAATCACAACCCGAAACGTCAGTGAGGGATTTCTCTACAAGACACCGATCCCTCGCTGACGCGTCGGGTTGTGATTTAGGGAACTTATTTCGGGACTGGTCCTAAGTCGTATAGTTTCATCGCTTTGTCTTCAAGTCCCTCGATTCGCTCGTTTGAGCTGCCTTTGGGTCGTGTTTTCCAGAAGTCGGATTGCCTGCGGTTGAATCGTCCTGCATACTTGGTGGAAACATTCCCCGGAAGATGATCGCGAAATCTTTGTTCGCGTTCCCTGCTTGAGGTCGAGCCGATGCTTACACCACAATTTCTGATCAATCGTCGACGACTACTTGGAGCGGCCGCTGCCGGAGTCGTGGCTTCCGGGTTGCCGATCCAACGCACGATTGCCGCGACCGAATCCGCGACTCGTGCGAAGTCGGTGATTCTGGTTTTGTTGAGCGGTGGTCCCAGTCAGTTGGACACTTTCGATCCAAAGCCGCAAGCTCCCGCGGAAGTTCGCGGAGAATTTTCATCCGTGTCGACTTCGATTCCGGGTGTGACTCTTTGTGAGCACTTGCCTCTGCTGGCGGCTCGACTACAGCACTGGGCGATTTTGAGAACACTGGCTCATCCTGAACACAATCATCTCCTTGCGACTCATGTGGCTTTAACCGGTCGGCCCACGCCGATTCCCCGAGGCGGCAGCGATCTGGATCGAGTCGAATCTCGCAACGACTTTCCGAACTTCGCCTCCTCGTTGGATTTTCTGAAACCACGTCGCGATGGAATTCCGACCGGAGTGTCACTGCCGAACTATTTTATCGAAGGCCCGCTGACGTGGCCGGGGCAGCATGCTGGATTCCTGGGGACTCGCCATGATCCCTGGCAGATCAATCATGATCCGAACGATGCGGCGTTTCGAGTCGACTCATTGTCGCTGCCAACAGATCTCAATAATCAAAGATTGGTTTCTCGTCGAACATTGTTGGATGGTTTGAATCAGGCTGATCCACGGAACTCAGCCGATGTTCGTTTGCGAGCATTCTCGGAGCAGCAGGACGTCGCGTTTTCTTTGCTGACCTCCGCGAAAGTCGCCGAAGCGTTTCGAATCGATCAGGAGTCCGACGGAACTCGCAATCGCTACGGACGTCATAAGTTTGGTCAGTCGTTGTTGCTTTCTCGCCGATTGGTCGAAGCGGGTGTTCCTGTCGTCCAGGCCGCGATGGGAATTGTCCAGACGTGGGATACTCATGTGGACAACTGGGGACGTCTGAAGACATCGCTCTTGCCGTCACTGGATCAGGGCTTGGCTGCATTGATTGATGATCTGGCGTCGACCGGAATGCTGGATCAAACCATGGTCATCGTCATGGGTGAGTTCGGCCGAACTCCTCGCGTGTCGATTCTGCCGGGGCAAACTGTTCCCGGTCGTGACCATTGGGCTCATGCGTATTCGGCGTTGTTTGCTGGCGGTGGTGTTCGAGGCGGTCAGACAATAGGCGAAACGGATTCCATCGCTGCTTATCCTGTGTCGCGATCATGGACTCCTGCGGATGTCGGGACGACGATCTTTGATTCGCTCGGCGTTTCTCACGATGCTCAGGTGATTGATCCGCTCGGCCGTCCGAATCATTTGCTGAACGGCGAAGTCATCGCTCCACTCTTCACAGGAAATGCCACGTGATAGCGCATAGGTTCAGTGGAAAGAGGCTTCAACGTATCTGAAGTCGTTCGTGGAAAGGCATTTTTCGGAACCACGAAATACACGGAATACACGAAAAGTGTCGGTCGAAAACGGCCGTTTCGTATTGCGGTCGGGAGTGATGGAACTCTCATCTCGCCGTGTTGGACGTTTCCGGATGGTCGCGATAGCATCCGTGGTAATCTTTCTGACCACATCGCGGATTGGCTTCCTACGTTCTGTTTGTTTAGCAGCGTTGAGACGGCGTGCCGCGTTGTGAGTCGCAGAGATGATCGTCCGACAATCCGCTGGCAACCAAGAGATGTACTCGTCGATGAACCGTCCACTGACTTCTGAATTGATCGCTCAACTGCAATCCGGTGAAACGACTTCACGCCAGCTTGTGGAAAACAGCCTGCGTCGGATTTCTGAACTCAATGGTGTCCTGAATGCGTTTGTCAGCATTGATGCGGACGGTGCGTTGGCGAAGGCGGATGAGATCGATCAGCGACGTAAAGCAGGAAAGCCAGTCGGCCGATTAGCCGGTTTGCCTGTCGCTGTGAAAGACAACATGTGTACGATCGGTCTGCCAACTTCCTGTGGCAGCCGCTTGCTAAAAGATTTTCGAGCACCCTACGATGCTCATGTCATTCAGCGAATCGTGGCTGAAGATGGCGTCATGATCGGCAAGCTCAATCAGGATGAGTTCGCTATGGGCTCGTCGACGGAAACGTCGATTTACGGGCCCACACGAAATCCGTGGAACGCTGACTACACGGCCGGTGGTTCGAGCGGTGGATCGGCCGTGGCTGTTGCGAGCGGCATGGTTCCGCTGGCACTTGGATCTGACACGGGTGGCTCGATTCGTCAGCCAGCAAGCTTCTGCGGTGTTGTCGGAATGAAGCCGACGTACGGGCGAGTTTCCCGTTACGGACTGGTCGCCTTCGCAAGTTCGCTCGATCAGATCGGCCCGCTGGCCGGCGACGCGTGGGGAGCTACGTTGCTTCTGGAATGCATCGCGGGGCACGATAATCGTGATTCGACATCGCTCAACGTAGAGCGACCAGACTGGTTGAGTCAGTTGGATTCATCGCTCAAAGGTCTTCGCATCGGCATCGCGGATGAGTACTTTGTGGAAGGCCTTGATGCAGAAGTTGAAAAGAGCGTTCGCGAGGCCATCCGAGTATTTGAAGCCGCCGGGGCCGAAGTTGTTCCGGTCTCATTGCCTCATTCAAAGTACGCCGTCGCGACGTACTATCTTGTCGCCTGCAGCGAAGCCTCGAGTAACCTCGCACGCTATGACGGGATTCATTACGGTCACCGAGCAGAAAAGTTTTCAGATCTCGTTGATTTGTACAGCCAGAGCCGAGGTGAGGGTTTCGGGACGGAAGTGAAACGCCGCATCATGCTGGGGACGTATGCCCTTTCGGCCGGATATTATGACGCGTACTATCTCAAAGCTCTAAAGGTCCGTCGCCGCATTCGCGAGGACTTTGATAAAGCTTTTGCGTCGGTCGATGTGATTGCAGGACCGGTTTCGCCGACGGCCGCGTTCCGACTTGGTGAAAAGCTGGACGATCCGCTGGCGATGTATCTGAACGACATTTACACGATCAGTACGAACCTGGCCGGTCTCCCCGGGATTTCGATTCCGTGCGGTTTGACAAAATCAAGACTACCGATTGGCTTGCAGCTTCAGGCCCCTGCCTTGGAAGAAGCCCGACTTCTTCGGTTCGCCCATCAATACCAGCAGGCGACTCAGTGGCATCGCGAACAGCCGTAGTTTGCGGCGTCGCTTATTTGGTCCCCATTTCTGGCGAGCGGCGGGGCGTCAGCCCTCCGAGTGGAGCTTTGAATCGCAGATTGACCACAGAGGTCACTGAGGAAGCACAGGGGTTTGAACGCAGAGTGCGCTGAGGAACGCAGAGGTTAGCAGTCCGTAATTTTCTCTGCGTGCCTCTGCGCCCTCTGCGTTCAACTTCCTCTCTGTTCGCTCCTGCGATTTTCCTCTGTGATCTCCGTGACCTCTGTGGTGAACCATTCTTCGCAACGCGCGCGGACACAGAGGGCTGACGCCCAACCGCTCGCCGGGGTGTCATCTTAGGTAGAGTTGTGAAAATCGTTACGACCTGTCTAATTTGAGACCTTCATGATGGTGTCCTCCGAGGACGTTTTCGTTGGCGCCGTCGCTCCCGACTGCATCTTGAATGTCAAGCCACGATTTCTGAGCTTTCACGGCCAGGTAATAGATTAAAGTCGGTACCACCGTCCACTCGGCCCTGCAGGCACAAGCGGATTTTCGGCACTGCCTGGTTGACTGTTACATCCGGCAGGTCGTGCCTGTGTGGTGCGTTTTCGAAACGTCGGTTGAGTTTTTGCAACAGCGGACAAAAGTTGAGGTGGTAGTGTTGCCGGGGCGCTGGCATGGATTGCCATCATTCCTGCGCCGCAGTAGTTCTGTCGTGGACGGAGAACTCGTTCTGTCCACCGCCATCAATCATCGCCAGGTTCCTCAAAGAGTTCTGTCAGTGAATTCACTTCGAATTCGCAAGGACATCGCTCCGGTGAGTTGCTGCGCGCGGTGAGTGTTAATTTTGAATTTGTCTGGATCAACATCGTGGACACGGAACGACTAAAAACCGACTTACTCGCGCTAGGGCTGCTGGCCCTGGTCGTGTTCGTTGGTTTGAGCTTCCTGAGTTACGACCCTGCTGATCCGCCCTCGTCGCTTGTGTTTCCCGTTCGACAGGCACCGACCAATATCTGTGGAGAAGTTGGAGCGGCTGTTGCCTTTCATTCTCGGCAGTTGATGGGCTTCGGAGTCTGGGTCGTTCTGGCAACTCTGATCTCGTGGGATCTCAAACTGTTTTCGCGTGAACAGGCTCGCCGAACCGCTCCCACACTGATGGGCATCTTTCTGCTGGTCGTTTCGTCCTGCGCGCTGTTGCACTTGTTTGCTCCGGGGATTTCTTCGGGGTCGACTTATGGAAGTGGCGGACAGATAGGTGCGTGGACGGGACTTGTTCTGCAGAAGAAGTTTTCTACGATCGGCGTGATGATCTTTGCCGGAAGTCTGGCTGCGGCCGGAATCCTGCTGACACCTCTGTCAGATATTCTTCAGCCTGCGTTGCGACTTGCTGCATTGCCAGCCACGGCGATTCGTGGAGCTGGCGCGATGTTCCAGCGCACTCCGGTGAAAGTTCGAAGTCCGAAAGAGACTGCGAAGCCCGGCAAGGCTCCTGTTGAGTCACCTGCGACGATTCCGTTTGTTGCTCCTGTCCCTGTGGCTCCTGTGGCGGAGGCTGCTGACGACGCTGAGCCGACGTCAGCTGCAGTGGATGGTCGATCGATTCGCATCAATCCTCCTGCTGCTCTTTCACTCCATAACCCGGAAGGACTCGCGGTTTCGGAACGCAGAGGTTTCTCGCTTCCGGATATTACTTTGTTGAAGGAATCAGAAGAGTTTCCGTATGAACTTCTCGCTAAAAAGGCACGAGTTGCGGCGACGACTTTGGAGAAAGCTTTCGAAGAGTTTGGTCTGAACGTCAAGGTTGCGGAGATTGATACCGGTCCGGTGGTGACTCAGTTCGAACTGGAGCTGGAACGCGGTCTGCGTCTGAACAAAGTGACAGCTTTGGAAGATGACCTCGCCATTGCTTTGCGAGTTCCCTCCGTTCGCGTTGTCGCGCCGATTCCTGGCAAGAACACAGTCGGTGTCGAAGTTCCGAACGACAAGCAGATCATGGTGCGAATGCGTGAGCTGTTGCAGGTTTCGCGTTCGACCTGGGACGATCTGCGCCTGCCGTTGTTCCTTGGCAAAGACGTGAGTGGTCGTCCGCTTGTTGTCGATATGGCCAAGATGCCGCATCTGTTGATTGCTGGTCGAACAGGAACTGGTAAGAGCGTCTGTCTGAACACACTGATTCTGTCGTTGTTGATGACCAGAACGCCAGACGAAGTACGCATGCTGATGATCGACCCGAAAATGGTCGAACTCAGTCCGTACAAGAAGATCCCGCACCTCATGCATCCGGTCATTACGGACATGAAGAAGGCAGAAGCGGTACTCGCCTGGGCCGTCGACAAGATGGAAGAGCGTTACGATCTGCTGGCGCGGGTTGGTGTGCGTCATCTGGACAGCTACAACAAGCTTGGCAAACCCGAAATTCTTGAACGACTGGGATTGAAAGAAACAGATCCAGATGCGGCCGCGATTCCTGATCGCATGCCGTTTATTGTGATCATCGCGGATGAAATGGCGGACTTGATGATGACCTCGGGCAAGGAAGTCGAGGCACACATCATTCGCCTGGCCCAGAAGTCGCGAGCGGTCGGTATTCATCTGGTTCTGGCGACTCAAAAACCAACAGTCGACGTGATCACCGGTCTTATCAAATCGAACTTGCCTGCTCGAATTTCATTCCAGGTGGCGAGCAAGATGGATAGCCGCGTGGTTCTTGATGAAGGCGGTGCGGAACGACTGCTGGGCAGTGGAGACATGCTGTACCTTGCTCCTTCGACCAGCTATCTGACACGTGCTCAGGGCACATACGTCAGTGATGAAGAGATCAATGCGGTGATCGACTTCTTCAGCGATGTCGAACCTGAATACAGTCCGGAACTGACCAAGCTGACCGCTGCTGCGTCTGCCGCAGCTTCGGCTGGTGGAGCGTCCGGTGAAGGTGGTACCCGAATTCATGATGACCTCTACGATCAGGCGGTAGAAGTTGTGATTCGCGAAGGTCGAGGCAGTGTTTCGCTTCTGCAGCGAGCGTTGGGCATCGGCTACGGACGAGCGGCTCGCATGATTGATTACATGGCTGAGGATGGCGTTGTGGGCGATTACAACGGTGCTCAGGCCCGCGAAGTGATCTGCTCGATTGATGAGTGGGAAAGCCGCAAAGCCGAGCGGGATGATTGAAATCTATGTAAACGCGGCGTTTTGTCGTGTTGTTTAAAGTGGATCGGTGACACTTCGTAGATTGAGCAAATTTGGTTAGAGTGTTGTTTCGTGTCAGCTTGAATTGTTGATCTGACGCGAATCTTGTCTGCTCAATCCGGCTGTTTGCTTCATCCGATCGACTATGAAAACACACTTGCTCCTGCTCACGCTTGTTCCCGGGCTGCTGCAGTCTTTGGCTGTGGCTCAGGACAATCCCTCGGCCCCTGTGCCCCTGATTTTTGATACCGATATTGGCAATGATTGTGACGACGTGCTGGCCATGGGCGTCATTCACTCTTTGCAGAGTCGAGGTCTTTGCCAGCTGCTGGCGGTCACGATTACGAAAGATCATGACCAGTGTGCTCCTTTTACGGACGCCATCAATACTTTTTATGGACGTGGCAACATTCCGATCGGTGTTTGTCGCAGCGGGATCACTCCTCAACAGAGTCGCTTTACGGGATTGGTCATCGAGAAGAACGGAGATGCTGATCGATATCCACATGATCTTCGTTCGGGCAAGGATGCACCGGATGCGGTCAAAGTCCTGCGACAGGTCTTGTCATCTCAAGCCGATGGAAGTGTTGTGATTGCCCAGGTGGGCTTTTCGACGAATCTGGCCAACTTGTTGAAGTCGCCTGCAGATGACATCAGTCCGTTGACCGGTCGCGAACTGGCGATCAAGAAGGTGAAGCTGGTTTCCGCGATGGCCGGAGCGTTTGCACCGATCAATGGTCAGCCTCATCCGGAATACAATGTCACGGAAGATGTGGCATCCGCAAAGATTCTGGCCACCGAATGGCCAACAGCGATCGTTTACAGTGGCTTTGAAATTGGACTGGCGATTCCTTATCCGGCGTCCAGTATTCTGAGCGACTATCAGTACGTGCCTCATCATCCGTTGAAAGAGTCATACGTGTTGTATGAGCCGCCACCACACAATCGTCCGACCTGGGACCTGACCAGTGTGCTGTATGGCGTGTTGCCCGATCGCAACTACTTTGGTGTTTCGCCAAAGGGTTCTGTGTCCGTGGATGACAAAGGATTCACGACGTTTACTCCGTCAGAAAACGGGCTGCATCGCTATTTGACGCTGACACCGGAACAGCAGATTCGGGGCACGGAAGCTCTGATCCAGCTGTCGAGCGAGCCGCCGCATCTCAGTCCAGCCAACTGAGCTGTCCCATGGCAAAACGCGCGAGAATCATCGTCGTTGGTTCGATCAACATGGATCTCGTTTTTCGAACACAACAGCTTCCTCGACCCGGAGAGACAAGAACGGGCCACAGCTTTCAGCAGGTCCCAGGTGGAAAAGGTGCCAATCAGGCTGTTGCTGCGGCACGGCTTGGGGCTCAGGTCTCGATGGTCGGGCGAATCGGTGACGACGGTTTTGGCCGAACGCTGATTGACGGTTTGACCGAAGAAGGCATCGATACGAGTTTCGTAAAGGTGACGCCGAATTGTTCGAGTGGGCTCGCGGTGATTGGCGTCGAAGACAGCGGGCAGAATTCCATCACGGTGATTCCCGGAGCCAATGGATTCGTCACACCGGATGATGTGCTTGCGGCGGAAGAATTGTTTCCGTTGGCCGATGTTCTGCTCGTTCAGTTTGAGATCCCCTTGTCTGCAGTCCAGAAAGCCGTCGAGCTGGCTCATCGCCATGGCGTGAAGATTATTCTGGATCCAGCTCCATCGGTGAGCGTTGTCCCCTGCGATCTTCTGCAGGTTGATGTCATCTGTCCGAACGAAACAGAGGCCGAGTCACTGTCCGGGAAGGTCGTGGAT
>CAIJTV010000489.1:0-2386 GCA_903823635.1 uncultured Planctomycetaceae bacterium | reverse complement strand
CCCATCGGATGAATAATGGCTTCCAGATCCGCCAGTTTCTGACGCAGGTCATCCCCCGCTTCTTTCACGGTCCGACAGATCCGAGTGTTGATCTCCACATAGCACTGCATCAGTTCCGGCTTGACTGACTCGCGCATGTGAGGAGGCAGCGCGGTCATCAACTGGTCGATACAACTGGTGAGCCCCAGTTCTCGAGAATCAATCAATTGCAGTTCAATTTCCACGCCGATCGTCGGGCTGGCGTTGGGTGTAAATCGCATCACCGTCATCAGAACTCTTTCCTGAACAACGTTTGCACTGTGAAGTGTGGTCGCCGTAACAGAGCAAAATCAGCAGAGAACAGCTAAAGAAAACAAGCCGCTTCAGACAACCGCTCAATCACTCCGGGGCCATCAATGACAGTATCAGAGCAGCCCGCGAGATAATTCTGGCCCCTATCGAGATCGCTCTCTCATCCACATCGAAAATCGGCGAGTGCAACATCGGCCACTCCCCTTCACCCGAGGCACAACCCAGTCGAAACTGAGAGCCTCGCACATGGTCCAGGTAAACCGCGAAGTCTTCGCCACCCATACTCGGCTTATCGATGATCGTCAGATTCTGCCCACCCAAAACCTGGATGGCAGATGCTTCGTAAGCTGACGTGACAGTGACGTCGTTCACGACGGAACCGAGCGGACACAAAAAACGGACGTCAATCGTATTTCCCGTGGCTGCCGCCAAACCGTCGCAAGTTCTTTGAATGGTATCCATTACCGCCTGACGGTTGACTCGATCGGTCGATCTTAGAGTTCCCATGATGTCCACGACATCCGGAATAACGTTTGACGCGGATCCTCCATGAATCGTGCCCATCGTAAACACCGTCGGATACAATACATCGGCTCGACGAGGCACCGTCTGGTACAACGTGGATACCAGTGCAGCAGCGGCGGCCAGAGGATCTGTCGTGTGCTGCGGCCGCGCGGCATGTCCTCCTTTGCCTCGAATACTGATTTCGACTTCATCCACCTGAGCCGTCAAAACTCCATAACGAATTCCAACTTTGCCTACAGGAATTGTAGGGTCTACATGAAGGCCAAGGATTGCGGACACATCCTTCAGTGCGCCATCTTCGACCATCCAGGCCGCGCCTTCGGCCGTCTCTTCGGCGGCCTGGAAAATAAAACGCAGCCGCGCGGATGGTACTTCTGAATCCGGCAGCCGTTTGGTCAGATTCGACAACATTTCGGCAACAGCCAAAACAATCGTCGTATGAACATCGTGGCCACAGGCATGGGCAAGGCCCGAACAGGCCGACGCGTACGGTGTCGACTTGCGATCCTGCATTCGTAGCGCATCAATATCCGCGCGAACCGCTATCAGTGGAGCATTCGCCGCCGGCGAACCAAGAACCAGATCGGCGATCACTCCCACGCCACGATCCGGAACTCGTCCCGAAATCCCCAGCTCCTTAAGCCGCGACACGATATGCGCGGTCGTTTCGCGTTCCTGCCCGCTGGGCTCAGGCTTGGTATGCAGCGCGCGACGATGCTGGATCCAGTCGGCCTGACAACTTTCAGCCATCCGGTCCAGCAGCAGCTCAAACGGAACAATTCGTTCAACATCCGCAGGAGATACTCGCCAACCCATATCGGAAATCTCTCGCATCGTTTCTCCTCAGTGACTGTCCGGCGAACTCAAACCGCCAGCGTGGATCATTGTCCTGCTGGAACAATCGAGTTCGTTCGGATTTTGATCCGGCGTCAATATCTGTTACCGGCCGGGAAATCTTGACTGCACAACGATTCTGGTCAAGAGGTCAATCCTCTATTCGCAAAACACTCGGCACAATCGCCGAGCCCCGCACAATCAGACATTTCGCCCCAACCGGAAAACTCCTACTGGATGTTTGTCTGCACTCCTGTCGTCAAAAAGAAGGTGTCTCAGGCAGGATTCGGAGTGATGTAGAGTTTTCGCAACATCATGTGTGATCTTGCGCCGTTCGGGCTGAGGAAATGAGTATGTCCGTTGTTGCAGAAAAGCCGGAAATGACAGAGTCTCCGCAGCCACTTCCCTCGCCAGAACTTCCTGATGCCCGAGTTCTGGAAGACAAGACGCCGGAATGGATGCGATGCACCCCGGCCTCCGTAATCTTCACGACTCTGATCGGTCTGGTCTTCATTATGATGGCCAGTCGACCTCTGTGGCACACCGATCTGTGGGATCACCTGAACTACGGGGATCAGATTCTGAAAACTGGTGTGGTCTCGTCGACGGAACCTCTGATGCGGCTCTGCCGTGGCGTTTCCATGGTCAATATTCCCTGGCTGGCTCAGGTTGGATTGGCGGCCCTGAACGCACGTTTCGGATTGACCTCTCTTCAGTTTGTCTATGCTCTCATGAT
>CAIJTV010000488.1:0-2072 GCA_903823635.1 uncultured Planctomycetaceae bacterium | reverse complement strand
GTCATTCAGCGTCAAACGGCTTCCGAAGTGGAAGCCTCGTGCCAAGGCATCGTAATCCACGCCTGCCGTTTATTGTCTCGGAGAAAGGTCGCTAACAAACTGGCGACCTTTTTTTCGTTGTTTCGGAATCGCTGGCGGTACGTTTGTTGGGTGTGCAGCAGATAAAATGGTGTGGGAGGATCAATGCAAACCATCAACCTGACTGACGGCGGGATTCTGCTCTACGAGGAAGCCTTCCTGCCCGCCGATCTTGCTGACCGCTACTTTGCCGAGTTGCGGGATCGTTGTGCCTAGGAGCAGAAACCCGGTGTCTTTGGCCACATGCAGCCTCGGCTGATTGCGTCCTATGGCGAGCCGGGGATCGTCTATCGGTATTCTGGTCGGGATAACGTGGCACTCCCCTGGACACCGACCCTGCTGGAGATCAAGGAGAAGATCGAAGCCGTCCAGGGTCGTTACAATTACTGCCTGCTGAACCGCTACCGCTCTGGTCAGGACAGCATGGGGATGCACGCCGATGACGAGCCGGAGATGGGCAACGTGATCGGCTCATTGTCCTTGGGAGCGACTCGGACGTTTCGGATCAAGCACAACAAGTCCAAGGAGACGAGGAGCTTCCAGGTCGGCAACGGCACGCTCATCATCATGGCCGGGACGATGCAACAGAATTGGAAGCACGAGATACCGAAGACGAAGGAACCTGTCGGGGAGCGGATCAACCTGACGTTCAGGAAGATCGTGGAGCGAGCATGACCCTCACCGTTGACGTGATTTCTGACGTGATCTGTCCGTGGTGCTTTATCGGCAAGCGACGGTTGGAGAAGGCCATTGCCGCTCATGGCAAGCCGGTGACAGTGCAATGGCACGCATTTCAACTGAACCCGGCAATGCCGAAGGAAGGAATCAGCCGCAGGGAGTACCGGATCAGGAAGTTCGGGAGTTGGGAACGCTCGATGCAACTCGATGCCAACATTGTTGCCACTGGCAAAGATGAAGGCATCCTCTTCGACTTCGACCGGATGGAGCGGACTCCGAACACTGTTGATGCTCATCGGCTCATCTGGGTGGCCGACAAGGAAGGCGTTCAAAATGCGGTCGTAGAGGCATTGTTCCGGGCCTACTTCACTGAGGGCCGGGACATAAGCAATCGCCAGATGCTCATCGACGTGGTTGCCGAAGCTGGGCTAGATCGGGGAAAGGCCGAGGCCGTGCTGGACGGCGATGAAGGAATTGAGGCGATCAATGACGCTGGCGCTGAGGCACGGCGGCTTCGGGTGGACAGCGTGCCGTTCTTCGTCGTCAACGGCAAGATAACACTTTCCGGTGCGCAGCAGCCGGACACGTTCCTTGAGGCGTTCAGACGGTCGGTTGGCTCGTAGCCTATTCCCCTTTGATCGGCTTGCGGAACAGACCGGCCACAATTACTCCCCAATAAACAATCAAGACGACAGCGCCAATCAGATGGGCGACCGTAACGATGGTTTCTTGCCACGGTTCCGCACCGACTGCCCCAGCTTGTCCGGCTGCGATGGGCAGCGTTTTCCGAGCGCCCCACCATCCATTTGCCATTTCCGTCAGCATCACCGGCCATGTCAACCAGGGACCGGCGATGAGTATTTTTGCCGACACGCCGCCTTTCGCAAACGGGAGATGCAAGATCACAAGACCGGCAACCAGGAACATGACGCCGTGTGTCGTAAGTTGAAGGTGTGCGCCGAGGGCAAGTCGAGGAAAAGGACTTGCCGGGATCACCATTCCCCACAGAAGCCCGACCAGCATGTAGACCGCACCTTGACGGAGATTTGACCGACTCACGTGGGAAAGCTCACTCATATTTTATGTCCTCGCAGCCAACTGAAAATCGACCGTCAATCCCACGCAGGGGCTGACCCATGGGAGATGTTTTAAAAAACACTGGATCTTTGCCTGGACGAAAATAAATTGCGAGGGTCAGCCACAACCCGTTGGAGTTCTGCAACGGGCTGCCAGCCAACCTCGCCGCTCCCTTCACCGCGATCACCCAGTCGTGCTGTCCCTCGTCGTACCAAAAGTCTGGTACCGAGGTATGGCCG
>CAIJTV010000487.1:0-6839 GCA_903823635.1 uncultured Planctomycetaceae bacterium | reverse complement strand
CAAGTTCTGCGGCGACGGGTTCCTCCAACCATTCCTCGACCGAACCCGCAGCTTCAACAGCAGCAATCTGTTCGATCGCCTGCTGTGGCTCGTCAACTTCAATCCCCAGCATGTCGAAGAAATCGGAGGGTTCTTCCAATACCTCAACCGCCGCTTCGTCATCAAGAGCCTGAACTACCTCAACCAGCTCTTCGACAGATTCTGTCTCGACAAGTTCTGCCGCCAATTCGTCCACCGGTGCAACAGTGTCAACGGCAGCAATTTTCTCAATCGTCTGCTGTGGTTCTTCGTCAACGATGCCCAATTCTGCGAAAAAGTCGAAGGGCTCATCGAGCATTTCAACCAGTTCTGCTTCGGTCGGTTCCGGTTCGACTGAGACCGCCTCCATAACCTCCACAGGCTCATCGTCATCCAGAACTTCGACGATCTCAGCCGACTCTTCGATTTCTTCAATTAAATCGGCTTCAACAAGTTCTTCCGCGAGCACCTGAGGTTCTTCAAACACTTCCACGAATTGGTTACTAAGCAGATCAGCCTCTTCAAAATCCGCGGTGAGTGCATTGGCTGGAGTCTCATCATCCAGGAGTTCGACGGCCTCGACAGGCACTTCGTCAAGGACTTCAACAGGCTCGTCTTCAAGCACCTCAACAGCTTCGACAAGCTGTTCAGCCAGGACGGCCTCGACGGCTTCTTCAGCAAAAATATCCTCATCATCCAGAACCTCAACGACCTCCTCAACGACGTCGTTGGCAGTTCCAGCAGCGGCAGAGCCAGAAGGAACTTCAGGAGGCACAAGGAATTCGTCGCTTTGCTGTCCACCCAGGTAGGACATATCGTCCGGTGAGTCGTCAATCAGCCAGGATGACTCAGGTGCCGCTGATTGAGAATCCTCAGTGCCAATACTTTCAGCCACACTGTCCACAAACGACGACGAATTGACCGATTCTGCCTTCGCAAGACCTTCAGCAATCGGTGCGACTACTGACGTGCTCACCGCTGCCGCGACGGCTTTCTTCACAGCGGGGGCTGATATGTCCGCAATTTCAGCTCGACTTTGAGAAGACGCCGGTATCGCTGATGGCCGCTTCCCAACGGTGTCGCTCGTTGAATCTTTCTTGATCCTTGCTGTTTCTTCATGCGCTTCGGCGGATGCCCCGGCCTGTTCGACAGAATACTGAAGAGGCGGTTTGCTCTTGAATTCTTCCGCGATGATTGCAGCGGCGGAACTAACGATTGTGGAGGATTCAGATGCACCGCTGTTTGACTTGGTGCTTTTACGTGAACGTTCGCCTTCACTCCTGGTCGTGGATCCGGAATCCTCTTTGAGATGCACAGTAAAGTTGACGGGCCCCAATGTCAGAATCGAACCGGTCTTGAGTTCAACTCTCTCCCCTGGCTTGATCCGTTTATTGTCAACATAGGTACCGTTGCTGCTGTCAAGATCAGTGACGGAAACACCATCGCGCCCAACTCGCAGGAAGCAATGCCGACGACTCATCTGCGGCGCAGAAAGACGTAAATTGCAGTCGGAGCCGCGTCCGATCACGATATCGTGGCGTACGGTGACTCTGCGGACATTGGCCAATTGCTCCTGCAGCTCCAGGACAACCTTCATGGATTTCGTTCCGTTGGCGACGATGAAGTGGGAATCCAAACACGGCGGACACGAACAGTCACTCGGAGAAGACGTCAGGTTCATCGCCGGTTTCTGCTCAGGTTGGCGGAAAAGATATCGCGCACCTCTGTCAATTACTCGCGATTTAACGCAACTTTGGCATCAGATCGTGCCAATTCTGCTCTGCACCCTGCCAAATTGAACTGCTGGAGAATCCCGCCGCGGTTCTGCCTGACGTCGACTTATATAAGAGCGCGGTTCATAAAAGAGCACGGTCGAGGAACTCGGACGGCATATTTCATTCTACTTGATGAATCCAACTTCGCGGGCTGTCATTCTCCGGATTTGGTTCGGGTGCGTTTGCCGCCAAACCACCGTCCACAGCATCCCCCACCGTTCGCGCTCCCTTTCGGGACAACGATTGCAGGTTTCGGGGACCGGCTGTGAGGGAAGCAGCGAATCCGCAATCCTTTCGACGCAGCGAAGACTATGCTGCGATTTCCATGTTTCTCGCATTTTACGGTGGTTTGCGGGACGTCAGGGGCTGCGATAACCTGCACAATCCAACACTGCGGCCGGACGTCGTGAGATGTGTGCACTCAGGAAGAGTCGTCACGTCTCCATTGGGCGGATCCGCTGTGAATTGATTTTGGGACGCAAGGGAAAGCAGAAGGCAGGAATTACCATCGAATGAGTGAACCGTCAGATAATTCTCCACCAAATCCTCCCGCTCAGAAGCCGTCTGGATCTGCAGGTGGCGAACCACGTCGATCGAACTTCGGTTCGATGACCATGATCCTGGTGTTGATCGCTATCGCGATTGCATTTTTCTCTTACAGCACCTCCCCTTCGAACTACGGCACCACAATTCCGTACTCGTTTTTCTTTGAACATCTGAAAAGTGGCAAGGTTAAGTCTGTCACGGTGCATGGTGAAATCCTCACTGGCGACTGGGATAAGATCCCCGAAGAAAAACCTCCGGGGCTTACCGGCACTCTGGCGGCTAAGTTCAATACCGTTCTTCCGCCAATGCTGATGCACAATCAGCAACTGAACAACGAGCTGACTCGCCAGGGGGTGCTCTACAACAACGTTCCGACGTCTGTCTCGACAGGCACCGAGATGCTGTTGTGGATCCTGATGCCGGTTGGTCTGATTCTGATCATGTGGAACATGATGCGACGTTCCTCCGACCCGTTCAGCAGCGGTGGCATGATGGGCGGATTCGTTCGTAGTCAGGCTCGCCGGTTCGAAAAGAGTGAACACTCCACGACATTCAACGAAGTCGCCGGCCTCAAGTCCGCAAAGCAGGATTTGCAGGAAGTTGTCGAGTTCCTGAAAACGCCCAAGCGATTCACTCGACTTGGTGCCAAGATTCCAAAGGGCGTGCTGCTTGTTGGTCCGCCGGGAACCGGCAAAACGTTGCTGGCACGAGCGACCGCTGGGGAAGCGGGAGTTCCGTTCTTTTCCATCAACGGCTCCGAGTTCATTCAGATGTTCGTGGGCGTCGGGGCGACTCGTGTTCGCGACCTGTTCAAAACGGCTCGTGAGGCATCACCATGCATTATTTTCATTGATGAAATTGACGCGGTCGGTCGAGTTCGCGGCGCTGGAGTCGGCGGTGGCCACGACGAACGCGAGCAGACTCTGAATCAGATTCTCAGCGAAATGGACGGCTTCCAGCAGGGCGACACGGTCATCGTGCTGGCCGCAACGAACCGCTCCGATGTACTCGACCCGGCGTTGCTGCGTCCAGGCCGCTTTGATCGCCATGTGACAGTGGACCTTCCGGCCAAGGAAGGACGTTTGGGAATCCTGAAAGTCCATACTCGCAAAGTGCCAATGGCCGATGATGTGAATCTGGAGAGCATTGCGAAGACGACCATGGGCTTCAGCGGTGCAGAGCTTGAAAAGCTGGTGAACGAGGCTGCTCTGAAAGCCGCACGTGACGAAAAACGCGCCGTTGAAATGAGCGATTTCCGCTATGCGTACGACATCGTCACGATGGGTGTTCCGCGTGACGAGATCATGGATAAGAAAGAGAAGACTCTCACCGCATGGCACGAAGCCGGACACGCGGTGCTGGCGTGGGCTCAGGAAGGCATGGACCCGGTTCATAAGGTGTCGATCGTTCCTCGTGGCCGAACGCTGGGTGTCACTCAGTTGATGCCCGAAAGTGAAATTAACAACCTTGGCGAACGCATCCTGAAGGCTCGCATCGTGATGACCATGGGCGGTCGCGCTGCCGAGAAGATGAAGTTCAACGAGTATTCTGCCGGGGCTCAGGGCGACATCAGTCAGGCGACTCAGATCGCACGCCGCATGGTCGCAAGCTGGGGCATGTCAGAAGTCATTGGACCGGTTGCATTCCGCCAGTCAGAAGAACATCCGTTTCTTGGCAAGGAAATGCATACGTACCGCGAATTCAGCGAAGAGACGACTCGCCAGATCGACATCGAAGTTCAACGCATCATCAAGGAAGCGGAACAGTCTGCTATTAAACTGCTGACTCAGTATCATGACAAGCTGGAAGCACTGGTGGATGCTCTTCTGGAGTCTGAAGATCTGGAACGCGAAGCTGTCGAAAAGATCCTTGGAGAACGTCCCGTAGCAGCTGCAAAAGAATAGTCGGATTCGAATGGTAGTTTCCAAACCGAGGCTCCGCCGGCGCAGGGTTGGGCGGGGGCCAAATCGCTTAGGAATTCGCAGCAGCAGATCATCCGTGTGTCGCCACTATGGTTGCGTTGGGGGCGAATGCCGCATCGACCATTCGAAAATAATGTGGTTGAAGTTGAGTCTGCCGGAATGGACTTTCGCTGCAAGGCGAACCTTTGAGGGCAATTGTGTGAGGATGCCCGGCTGCTTTGTGTCACCAAATGCACAGTGGTCGCGGCAAGCCGCGAAGTCCTGCCCGGCAAGGATGACCGACGGGAATCCGCAACGACATGCGTGGCATGGAGAAGTTCGGCCGCCCGAGCCATTGCTCGCAATGCCGGAGATCTCCATGATCCGGACCTTCAACAATGTGCACCTTGATCTCCAGCCTGGAAGAGAATCGTTCGCAGCGTTTCGCCGAGATTGAATTTGCACGACGGCAAAAAATAACGGCCCCGCTGCAAAGCTAAGCCCAGAAATCCCGGCGAGCGCACCGTCCGTGCCGCGTTCCAGAATTAGGCAGATCTAAGGCAAAAAATGATTGGGCAAATAAATGTCATCTTTTTGCCCAATCATTTTTTGCCCATAACGCTTTTATTCGATGATCAATCTTAGCCCTGTAGTGGGGCGTTGAAAAGAAAACACCATCGAGCAGAACTCGATGGTGTTGATTTGAATTGTCAGCCAGAGCGATCAGATTCTGTTTCAGAATGATCAATACGGCAATTCGCGAATGTACATGTTCTTGAAGAACAGCTCGCTGCCGTGATGCTGTAATTCGATCTGGTCGGCTCGAACCAGCGGAACCAGACCGGACTGATCCCAGTAGTTCTCCAGTTCGACTCGGTCAACAATCAGTTTGTCATTCAGCCAGATTGTGACCTTGTTGCCCACCATGCGGATCAGAAACGTATTCCATTCGCCCGGTTTCTTGTCAGCCAGCGATGTCGGAGCATTGCGCCAACGGCGGTTGTTCCACAAACCACCGGAACCAAGATTGCGGCCGTTCGTATACTGAGCGACCCATTCTTCCGGGTTCGTCGGATCAGGCTGGCCCGGCTTGACTCGTGGATCCCACGGATCCCAGATCTGAATCTGCGGAGTTCCTCGCAGGTAAATGCCCGAGTCTGCTCCGGGCGGAATCTTCCAGTCGACGTAGAACTCGAAATCGCCGTAATCTTTTGATGTGCAGAGACTCTGCCCTTTTCCGTCGTACGTCAGAATGCCTTCCGCAACACTCCAATGCTCCTTCATTAAAGTGTCAGCTTTCTCCTGAGCTGCCTTCAGGTCATCTCCTGTGAGTGCTCGACGCTGATTCGCGTTATCATGAGCCAGACCTTTCCAGCCGGACAGATCTTTTCCGTTGAAGAATGTGGTGAAGCCGGCCGGCGGAGTATTGTCCGCGGAGGTCTTCGGCTTTGTTGGCGATGGCGCGTAGTCGGCGAGTTTCAGATTTCGAAACTCCACGCGATCATCATGCCCGGCCAGAACGATATGGCCTTTCTTATTCTTCATGCCCGGATGAGGATTCCCATCCACTGGCGTGATGTCATCCAGAAACGCGTCCACGATCACAGCACCGTTCAGGATGATCAGAATATGATCTTCGATGACGATGATTGTCTGAGTGTTCCATTCCCCGACTGGCTTCAGATAGCCAAGTTTCGGTGGATAGATTCCATAGACTGAACCGTGGTATTGCCAGGGCTTGAGCCAGTTCAGCTTCTGAGTCTTCCCGTCGGCCATAACCGCATCGCCGTTGTAGACTTTGCCGTCGTGATCAAGGATCTGGATCTCCATACCGTCTTTTGAAGGGTGGCCGTCTTTGGGAACCCGGAGCCCAATTCCGTTGTTGCCACTTTCTTCAAGCTTAAACTCGAAGTGCAGTGCAAAGTCGCTGTACTCCTTTTCGGTGTAAAGGTGCTTGCCACCTTTATTGCAGACCAGAATGCCATCCTGAACGGCGTAACCTTTGAGGTCTCCGGTCCAGCCGGTCAGGTCCTTGCCGTTGAACAGATCGGCCCATGTGGCAGAATCCAGAATGGCCTGAGCAGTCTTAGCGGCGGCAACATTCGGATCAACTTTCTGATCCTGAGCAATTGCCAGCGTCATCGACGAAAGGATCGTCGCGGCGACAGCGGAAAACAAAAGTGCTTTGGTAAGCAGGAACTTCATGCGGTTCATCTCCTGGAGGCGTTGAGGCGGGAACTGAGAACGCGGGAATTGCCGCCCTTTACTCAAGCGAATCCCAGTGATGGCCCAAGTGACAGTGGCGACAATTTGTGTCCGAAGGATAACGCAGCAGTCCCATCAGATGCCACCGTACACCCATTTCTACTTCGCACACGCGCCGTCATGGATTTCAGAAGCAAGCCAGCGGCAATCGGCTAAACATCCAAACATTAAACTTCGGGCAATTCCATTCATTTCGTCAGCTTGCGGAATTCTTCGGCAAGGGTTTCAGAATCCATTGGCGCATGTCCAGCGGCCAATTGAGTAGTACAGCGATTGGATGGCCCCGCCGTTCTCCCGCCCTGGCGTTCAGGCTGCATGAGTTAAAAGGGGGTAT
>CAIJTV010000486.1:0-6325 GCA_903823635.1 uncultured Planctomycetaceae bacterium | reverse complement strand
ATCACCATCGAACAGTCGGCCACGAAGCTTTGCGGGTTCGGCAATCTGAATGGGAAGCGAAAAATCGTGAGTCACTGCACCTGCGTTTGTTTCTGCTGTGACAGTCACCTTCACAACTGGCAAATCGGCTGTGAGCATCAATGGAAACCACAGTAATTTTCCGGGCAGCACAGTCCAGGGCACTGCGTTCTGATTCTGTCCTCCAATGGCCAGCGTCAAGTTCGCCGCTTCCGAATCGGTGTTGAGGACCTCCACAATCACAACTCGAGAAAGTCCCCTGGCAACTTCAATCGCGGGGACATCCATCGCGGATTCGAGTCCCGACTTCGACCATTCCAACGAAACCACACGATGCTGTTCTCGCAGCTTTGCCTGCAGCGATATTCGCTCTGCCACAAGTGTCTTTAGTGAAGGAGCCTGAGGGAGTTGTGTGGCCGTCTGCAACTCCGCCAATGCCTGCTGAATCGTCTCCCGCTGCAACGGCGACGGACAGCGAGTCGCGAGCCAGCTCAGAGACTCAAACTGAAAGTACGCTACTTGCCGATCCGCTTCGGAAACCGGATCGGCAGGACCTTGCTCCTGAGCGTTACCGACCTGCACAGCCGCAGCTACTACTCCTCGAGATTCGGGTGGATGAGCCCACGCCTTCTCTGTTGCTGATGTCACAATCAGTCCAGCTAAGAAGGTCACCGAGACAACATGAAACACTTTCATGAAATGACTTCCCTGACGACATGACCAAACACGTCCGTCAGTCGTCGATCGCGACCTTCGAAGTGATAGGTCAGACGTTCGTGATCAAAACCCAGTAAGGCCAGCATCGTGGCGTGCAGATCATGCACGTGGACTTTTCGTTCCACCGCACGGAAACCCAGTTCGTCTGTGGCTCCGATGGCCTGGCCGCCTTTGACGCCGCCTCCGGCCATCCAGGCGCTAAAGCCATACGGACTGTGATCGCGACCGTTGGATCCCTGCATGACCGGCGTTCGACCAAACTCACCAGCCCAGACAACCAGAGTACTCTCCAGCAAGCCTCGTTGCTTCAGATCGGTCAACAAGGCCGCAACGGGTTGATCGGTCCGATCAGCGTTCGCTTTGTGGTTCGCAGCACACTCCCCGTGACCATCCCAGTCATTGTTGAACATCTGGACGTATCGCACGCCTCTTTCCGCCATGCGTCGTGCCAGCAGGCACATGCGTCCAAACTTTGCCGTCGGTTCTTTATCGACGCCATACAATTCTCGAGTCGCCGCGGTTTCATCGTCGATGCGTATCAAGTCGGGTGCTGCCGTCTGCATGCGGAACGCCAGTTCGTAGTTCGCCAGCTGAGCGGCCAGACGAGTATCTTCCGGGCGCGCCGAAGCAAATCGTTCGTTCCACCGGTTCAGTACATCGAGCATCTGCCGCTGCTGACCAGGTGCTCCGGCTGCTACCAGGTTGGAGATGGGTGTCCCCTCCGTTCGCAACACGGTCCCCTGATAGATCGCAGGAAGAAATCCGCTTCCATAACTGACCGCAGGCCCGGGGCGAAATCCTCCGTCCGTCATCGTGATGTAGGCCGGCAGGTTGTCCGTCATGCTGCCAAGCCCATAAGTCACCCAGGCTCCCATACTGGGATGACCGAGCAACGACGATCCCGTATTCACAACCGCCGATGCAGGACCATGGATGAAAGAATCATGGTGGCACGAACGAATCACTGCCAGATCATCGGCATGCTTCGACAACTGCGGGAACAACGATGAGATCTCTAATCCGGACTGACCGTGCTTCTGAAATTCGAACTGCGAAGCCATCAGCTTGCCGTCACTGGCTTTCATAAACTGCAGAGCCAGTCCTTCCGTTCGAAAACTCTCCGGGATTGGCTGACCGTTGTACTTGATCAATGCCGGCTTTGGATCGAACGTCTCCAGCTGGCTCGGACCTCCCGCGCAGAAAATGAAGATCACTCGCTTCGCTTTCGCGGGAAAATGGGGCTCACGAGCAGCCAGCGGGGTCTTTGAGTCCTGTTCGCCGGCCGCTGCATCCTGTGCAATCAGTGAACCCAGAACTGAGGCCCCAAACCCAAAGGCTGATGTCCTCAAATAGTCGCGACGATTGAGGATCGGCAGAAATCGTTGACAGTGAGTTTTGTTCAGAGAATCAGTCCACATACGCAAACTCCTGCATGTTGAACAGGGCAAGGCAGAGCAGTGACATGGACGTTACTGGATCCGTCGCCGAGAGGGACTTCAGCAGTTCCTCGGCTTCCGCTTTCTCGTCCTTCGTTGGCAATCGGCCCAGCGCCAGTTTCCAGGCTCGGTCAACTTGTGACATATCATCGCCTGATCGTCGGACGCGAATCGCGTTTGTCAGAGGCTGCCCGCCATTGGCAATTGATTCACTGTACTGCCAGCCCAGCGGCGTGGGATTCGCATTGAGCGAGAAATCCGCTGCGATATCTCGCAGGCCCTGCGGCGTGACAAAGCTGAGCTGCACAGCTACGAAATCGCCTTCCAGAATCTCCAGACGGAACATATCACCGGGCATCGCCACACACTTCAGGGCCGCATCACCGCCGGAGCCGGTATTCAGTTGCAGCGGAGAAGCCGATGTTCCGCACTGATCATCCACAGTTCCTTCGCTCAGAAGCTTGTTGTTGTGCCACAGCTTCCACTGACCACTTCGTCCCAGTCTTCGAATGTTCCAGAGCCCGCCACGAATTTCCACCGGCCAGCCACTGTTGCCCGACACATCTGTCGCCGCGGGAGCTTTCCACACGACGCTGGTCATACCATGAGTCATCACGGTGCCAACAGGATCATCATGTGCGTCAGTAGAATTGCCGTTGTCTTCTCGCAGAGCCCAGCCGGCGTGAATCCCTGACTTGTTGCCTGCCCAGCCCGACTGCCCCGAGCCGAAATCCGGAATATTCCAGTCGGCGTTCAACTCATTCCTGAGTCGCGCTGCAAACGCCTGAGACTGACGAACGGCCGTCGGGTTATTCATCATCCACAAGGCCTGAGGGGCCACGGTGGTCACATCGCGCGCCGGAGCACTGACTGCATTCACCGGCAAATCAAACACATCAAACATTGGGAAGCGATAATTGCGTCGCTGTAGAATGTACAGGCCTCGTCGAGTATGTTCAGCCGGATCCGCAGAGACAATCCAGTAACCGGGAGCCCCGGCTTCAGGTTCAAGCGGCGGCACGACCGGGCGACCACCCATCTTCAGGTTCAGAGTCCCGGCCACGGAATGGATCGAATCCCAAAGCACTTCTGCTTCAAGACGTCGCCGATTCATCTTCCAGAAATGACGGTTCTGCGGGTCGATGGAGGCGTTCTCTTCCGATGTGGCGACGCTGTGCATTTGATACGTCGACGACAGCATCATCGTGCGGTGCATCTGCTTGATGCTCCAGCCGCTCTTCATGAACTGGCCAGCAAGCCAGTCGAGCAACTCCGGATGAGTCGGTCTTTCGCCCATTTGCCCGAAGTCATTCAGGCTGCCCACGAGACCTCGTCCGAAGTGTCCGTGCCAGATGCGATTCACCATCACGCGTGCAGTCAACGGATGTTTCGGGCTGGTCAGCCACTGAGCCAGAGCGGCACGATTCTTCAAATGCCCCGGCATCGATTCCTGCCAGCCACTAGCCCGCTTCAGAGCCTCCGGCAAGCCCGGCGCCACGGCGTCACGTGGACGCGAAAGTTCACCGCGATTCAGAAGATAGACGGGCGCAATCAGCTCGGGACGTTCATGCCCGAGCACACTGACGGTCGGCGTCTCCATCAGGCCGACGAGCGGAACTCCCAGAGCTGTATTCTCGGGCAACGCCAGCACGTTGTTGGCAATCGCGTTGAGCAGATTCTGTCGTTCGGTCTGTTCTTCCGCAGACAGTGCTTTTCCTGCCATTCGTGCATCGAACATTTGCAGAGCGCGGCGGGATTCTTCGACCGCCAGTATCCGTGGATAATGCTGCTTGAAGTCCGTGATCCCCATCGCATCAATGATCGGATACTCAATCTCCCGACTGGCCGAGAAGATCGCCTGCAAGGCGTAGTAGTCCTGCTGCGTGATCGGATCAAACTTGTGATCATGGCAGCGAGCACAGCTGAAAGTCAGCCCCATAAACGCCGCGCCGGTCGTGTCGACCCAGTCCGAATACGTCTCGTAACGGATCTTCTTGCCGTCCATATTGGATTCGTGAACCTGAGGCCCCAGCGTGTAAAGACCGGTGCCTGTCCATGCTTCCAGGTGTCGCACTTTCTCCGGCGCGATCGTGTAATTGCCATTCAGAGTAATGTCGTCCGGCCAGAGTTCGTCGCCGGCAATCTGTTCCTGCACGAACACATCGTAGGGCTTGTCGTCATTGAATGACTTCACCACATAGTCCCGATAGCGCCAGGCGTTGCGATAGTAAACGTCGGTCTCAAAGCCGCCGCTGTCGGCGTAACGAGCAACATCCAACCAGTGACGCCCCCAGCGCTCGCCATACTGCGGAGATGCCAGCAGCTGGTCGATCAGACGAGCCCATGCGTCCTGCGTCGGCTCCCGCTCAAAGGCTGCAACCTGCTCCGGAGTCGGAGGCAGGCCAATCAGATCAAAGTACGCACGTCGAACAAGGGTTCTCGCATCGGCTCGTGGCGATGGTTTCAGTCCGTTCGTATCAAGCTGAGCCAGAATGAACGCATCAACCGGAGTTCGAACCCAGTCCGGCTGACTGACGGCCGGTGGATCCAGGTCCCTAACAGGCTGAAAGGACCAGAACGTCCGCGGATCGGAGACGACATGCTTCGACGACGCCTCGGCGGTTTCTCGAGGATCCACCGCGCCTTCTCGAATCCACTTTTCGATCGCTGCGATGTCGGCATCGCTGAGCTTTTCTTCCGGCATTTGCAGATTCGGATCGGCATGCTTCACCGCAAGCAGAAGTATCGAATTTTCAGGATCACCCGGCACAATCGCCGGACCACGATCGCCGCCCTTCATCCATCCCGGCCGCGAGTCCAGACGAAGCCCGGATTCCTGACGATCCGGACCATGACATTCGATGCAGTGAGCAATCAGCAGCGGTCTGATGGCTGATTCAAAATGATCCGTCGGCGATTCTTCCTGCCCAAAGGTCACGTGACAGCAGCACAACAGATAACAAACAGCGGCGAACTGAGTAACTCTGGCGACAACAGGCAGAAGTGTTCGTATGCAGCCGACCTTCTCTCTCACCGGACCGATCCAAATGCTGTTAAGTTTCAGGCTCATCGTCGAAGTCCGGTGTTCTCGATTGCCAACATTAATGGCAGAGGATTCGGAGTGACGTCCCTTCACGACAACACATCCTTCACCACATGCCCGGCAATATCAGTCAGCCGGTAATCTCGCCCGCCGTGACGCCAGGTGAGTCGTTCGTGGTCGATCCCCATCAGATGCAGAATCGTGGCGTGAAAGTCATTGACGTGAACAGGCTGCTCGACAGCTCGAATTCCGTGTTCGTCGGTGGCCCCGTGAACATAACCACGCTTGACTCCCGCGCCGGCCAACCAGGAGGTGAACGCCCAGTTGTGATGTTCTCGCCCAGGAGCATCTGCCGTGTTGTTAAATGGTGTGCGACCGAACTCTGTGGTCCAGACAACGAGCACATCATCCATCATTCCTCGCTGCTTCAGGTCCTGCAGCAAGCCGGCAATTGGTTGATCGATCTGCGGAGCCAGTCGGCCATGATCTGCCATATTTCCATGCGAGTCCCAGTTTCCGCTGGAGCCCGTGTGGATCAATTCCACAAAGCGGACACCACGTTCCACAAGTCGCCGCGCGGCAAGGCATTGCCAACCGAAGCCATCGCGAGTTTCCCGATTCATCCCATACAGCCCCAGTGTCTCTTCTGTTTCCTCTGACATATCCAGAGCCGCCGGCATCTCCGTCTGCATTCCGTGAGCCGTCTCGAAGGCTTTAATCCGAGTCGCCAACTGCGGATCATCAGCCCGCGTCGATCGATGCGATTCGTTGAATGCAGCCAACGCCGAAAGTTCCAATTCCTGGCGACGTGTCGTGGGCACGCGACGAGCCAGATTGGCAACAGGCTCCGCCCCCGGGAAGACTCTCGTTCCCTGATGAGCACCCGGCAGAAAATCAGACGCCCAGACTTGTGTTCCGGCGTACGGCATCTGCGGCGCAAAGACCAGAAATGACGGCAGGTTCTGATTCACCGTGCCGAGTCCGTAGCTCGTCCATGCTCCAATACTCGGTCGAGCAAACGCAAATGAGCCTGTGTGCATTCCCAGTGTGGCGTTGTAATGATTCGAATGGCTGGTGTGCATCGAACGAATAAACGAGATGTCATCAGCCT
>CAIJTV010000485.1:0-7457 GCA_903823635.1 uncultured Planctomycetaceae bacterium | reverse complement strand
TAAAGTAGCCGTCTCGCTCCGCCGAGACGAGCCTTTGAGCTTTCGCCGACAACACTCAATGCAGGCCGCTTTGTGTGAACGCCTCGCGAAAATCTACGGGCCAAATGGCTTCCAGCGGGGCACTGCAAGGCTCGTCTCGGCGGAGCGAGACGGCTACTTTGGCTCATCCCTTCGCGATCCGCGCCAAGCACATTAACGGCCTTAAAGCCCGGGCTTAACGATCGAGGTTTCGATCAGCCCGAGCAGACGGTCGGCCACTTCTTCTTTGGTGCCTTTGAAGAGGGCGATGGTTTCGGCTTCCGGCGAAAGTACTTCAACGGTGTTTGTGAGTGAACCTATCGCCGACGTATCGTTGAGCACGATGCAGTTGCAGTTCTTCATTCGCAGTTTTCGCATCGCGTTGTTGCGAGGATCCTGCGACTCGAGAGCGAAGCCAACGACCCAGCGATGGCCCTTTTGGCCACCAAGCTCAGCCAGCACGTCAGAAGTCTCGGTCAGCTCTAAAGTAATCGGACGACCTGTCTTGGTGATTTTTCCCGTGATGCGTTCTTTGGGGCGATAGTCACAAACGGCGGCAGTGGCTATCACACCATCACACTCCGGAAACAGTTCGAGACATCGCTGGCGCAATTGATCAGTGGTTTCGATGCGATGGACCGTGCAACCTGCCGGTGCAGACTGCTCAACAGGTCCTGTGACCAGTTCGACCTGATGTCCACGAGCTAACGCGGCGGCGGCGAGCGAATAGCCCATGCGGCCACTGCTGGCGTTCGATAGAAATCGAACGTCGTCTATGTACTCGCGAGTCGGTCCGGCGGTAATCAGAATCTTCATGACGGTCCTTATTCCGCTTGACTGGTGCGAGCCTGATTGATGCCAGCATGCTGGCTCAGCAACGACTCCATGGCCTTAATGATGTTGCCTGGGTCCGACAATCGACCGGCACCAACTTGCCCGCAACTGAGCCAACCTTCATCGGGCCCCACAATCGTGTATCCGTCGTCTCGGAGCTGGGCCACGTTTCGCTGGACGGCCGGCTTGGCCCACATGTCGCAGTTCATAGCAGGTGCCAACAACACCGGCGCGGTCACCACCAGCAGAGTAGTGCTCAGTAAATCATCGGCCATCCCGTGAGCCAACCGTGCAATCGTCTGAGCCGTCGCCGGAGCGACAACAGCCAACTCTGCTCGCTGAGCCAACCCGATATGCTCACCCTGAAAATGTTCTTTCACTTCGAAGGCATGTGAATAAACCGGCCGACGCGTCAGTGCTTCGAAAGTTCGGGCGCCGATGAACTGATGCGCAGACTCCGTCATGATGACCGTGACCTTCGCTCCGCGCTGAACCAGACGGCTGCAAAGGTCAGCGGCCTTGTAGGCGGCAACACCTCCGGAGACACCCAGCAGAATTTCGCGATTATGAAGTACGTCTGTCATGGCAGATGATGGTCGTATTAAAAAAACAGCCCTGAGACTCGGTGACGATCCTCAGGGCATAGATTCGACAAGTGGCCGGTCTGATCACAGATCGTCGATACCGGGACCACCATCTTCGGCAAGCAAACGATCGAGCTTGTCGACCAGTGCGGAATCGTCCTCAACGGCTTTGAGATTGCCGGTGGCGTCGAGATAAATCTTATCGCCCATGATTTCGGCGACCACAATCTGCATCAGGTCCTTCGTCTGCAGATCAACCAGAGCCCGCGCGCCACGGTTCAGTGCAACCATGCGTTTCTGGATCAGGGCGGTCATCTTGAAACGACCTCCGACCTTGCGGGCGATTTCGTCTTCACGGAATTCATCAAGCATTTCGAGCTTTCTCCTCCGCCTTCAGTATCTCACAGATCTCGCTGACCGCGGTTTCCAGCTGATCGTTCACAACCACATATTTGTAACGGTCGGCCAGTTGCAGCTCTTTGTCTGCAGTGGCCAGCCGACGCTGAATCACTTCTTCTGATTCTGTACCACGAGCCCTCAATCGGCGTTCAAACTCTCCGGGCGACGGCGTACAAAGGAAAATCGTAACAGCATTTGGGTACTGCTGCATAACTTTCATCGCTCCCTGGACGTCAATTTCCAGGAATGCCCACCCACCTTGTCTCCAGGCCCGATCCATCTCGGATGACAGGGTTCCGTACAGAAACCCTGAAGAAAACACTTCGGCATGCTCCAAAAACTGCCCTTCAGCCAGTCGTTTTCGGAACTCCGCATCAGTCAAAAACCAATAATCTGTGCCATTCACCTCGTTTGGACGAGGTGGTCGAGTCGTTGCAGAGATCGACATGACCAGTTTCACCGGAGCGCGATCCACCAGCAACCGGACCAGCGTGGACTTGCCACTCCCGCTCGGCCCGGACAGTACAACGATCCGCTCATGTTGGCCCTGACTCATTACTCCACGTTCTGCAGGACTTCCCGCATCCGTTCGATAGCCGCTTTCATCTCGACCACACTCAGTGCAATCGTGACGTGATTGGCTTTCGAACCAATCGTATTGATCTCTCGAAACATCTCCTGGCCGATAAATTCCAGCTTGCGTCCCTGTGAAGTCTCACCGTTCAGCAGCCGACGAAACTGCTCGGTATGACTTCGCAGTCGCGTGATCTCTTCATTGATGTCACAGCGGTCAGCGAACAACGCGACTTCGCGGATGACATCGTTTTCACTGATATTGACCGAGGCATCACCGATCAGACGACGAACACGCTCAAGAATCTTGTCGCGGTACTCGGTGACAACCTGTGGCGTCAAAAGTGCGACCTGGCGTCCTTCGCTTTCAATGACCTCGCACTGCTTCTCAAGATCCTGCCGCATCGACTCACCTTCGCGGCGGCGAAAATCTTCGAAGTGGTCCAGCGACTCCTTCAGAGAAGCTTCAACAGCCGGCCACAATGAGTTAACAAATTCTTCGGGCAGCTCTGTCTGTGAAACAACGCCCGGAAGCGACAGTAACTCGCCAAGAGTCGCGGAGTTCACTTTTGCGTCGCCGGAGATCTCCGCAAGCTGTCGTTGAAAACTTCTCAACAGATCCTGGTCAATCCGGTACTCACTTTGACCGCTCGTAAACCTAACGCGTATCGAGAGCTGAACCGAGCCACGCGTCACACGTGAGCGCACCAGCTTTTCAATCTCGGCTTCGAATCGAGCAACCGAATCGGGCATACGCACCGAGATCTTCAAGTACCGATTATTGACGGACTTGATCTCTGAACTGACGTGGACACCCTCCGTTTGCAACGAAGCGTTTCCAAAACCTGTCATGCTGAGCAGCACGATGAATTACCTTGCGGGAAAGAACCGACTTGTGAAGCTCGGCAACCAATGGCTTTCAACGAACAGGCAGACCGATAAGAACTGCCGACACTTGGACTCCTGAAATCAAAGAGCCCTGTTGACCGGATGACCCGGTCGACGAACGGAACGCAGCGGGGTTATTCTGGCTTGGCAGGAGCGGCTGGCTCTTCCGTCGCAGGAGCAGCAGGCTCTGCAGGCTTTTCTGCGGGAGCTGGCGATTCTGGAGTGGCCGGGGTTGCAGGAGGCGTCGTTCCTTCTGCAGGTGGAGCAGCGTCCGCGGGCTTCTCTGCAGGAGCGGCTGGCTCTTCCTTCTTGGCATCGCCTTCAGCAGGAGCGGCCGGAGTCTCGGCCTTCTTTTCTGCTTCAGGAGCAGCACCTTCAGCGGCCTTCTTTTCTTCCCCGTCGGCCTTGGCTTCGCCCGCTGGAGCGGCGCCATCCTTCGCAGCGTCTTCTGACTTCGCGTCAGACTTTTCGCTCTTACCGGACTTGGCTTCTTCGGCCGCTTTCTTCTCGTCAGCCGCCTTCTTTTCGGCCGCTGCTTTTGCTTCAGGAGTTTCAACGAAACCGGACTTCTCTCCGGTGGCCGCTGCTCTTGCATCCTTGCGGATCAAAATTCCAAGCACGCCCCCCATCAAGATCCAGATGACAGCAAGCACAATGGTGACGCGAGTAAACGTGTCACCAGCCCGGGTCCCGAAAGCGCTCTGTCCGCCCATGCCACCGAACGCCCCCGCAAGCCCGCCGCCTCGACCACGCTGGATCAATACAAGCAGAATCATGAAAAGGCTGACCATGATCAGCAGGATGGTGAGGGTTACGATGAAAAATGACATCTGACTGACTGCTCCACGCTAAAACAAACCGCGGACACTCCTGTCCGACAATCTCTATTGATTCTAAACGCGAAAAGACGGACTGAGGTCCGTCTCATGCGAACGTTCTCTTTTTTACTTGCCAGAACCAGCATCCACAGGGGAACAAGAATCTCGGCAGGCTTTCATTCAAATAAACGCTATGTGCTCAACTTACGAGCCGCTTCAATAATCGGAACAAAGGTCGAAGCCTTAAGGCTGGCCCCACCCACAAGTGCCCCGTCAACATTAGGCTGACCGAGCAATGTTTCGGCGTTATCGGCCTTCACACTTCCACCGTACAGAATCCGAACTTTCTCCGAAAACGCAGAAGTATAGCGGCGAGCCAGCCACTTGCGAAGATGTTCATGCGCAGATTCGGCCTGCTCTGGAGTTGCCGTGACGCCTGTACCGATCGCCCAGACCGGTTCGTAGGCGATAACAACCTGAGCCGCCTCTGCCTCGGAGACCCCGGTCAAACCGCCTTCCATCTGCCTGTCCAGCACCTCTTCGGTCTGGCCAGACTGGCGTTCGCTGAGCAATTCACCAACACAAAGCACCGCCGCCAAGCCGCCAGCAACAGCCGCCCGGACCTTCCGATTGATGATCGCGTCCGTCTCACCCATCACGTGGCGGCGCTCACTATGGCCCAAAATTACGTAGCGACAGCCACAATCTCGGAGCATGTCGACCGCAACTTCGCCCGTAAATGCTCCCGGAGCTTCAAAATAGGCATCCTGAGCACCCAAGTGAACAGCACTGCCAGCCAACGCTTCCCCAACTGCCAGCAAATAAGGGTATGGAGGGCAAACCAGCACCTCAACACCAGCTTCAGCCTGAGGAACAACCGCAGCCAACTCTCCCGCCAGAGTAACCCCTGACTGGCGAGTCGTATTCATCTTCCAATTACCGGCGATCAAAAAACGTCGCATAGTGACACTAGACTTTCAAAGGCGTCAAATATGGTGAGCACTGAACAAAAACACGCCAAAAACGGTACTCAGCGCATCCGCACAAAATTACTTGGAGGGCTCGCTTCGAGGGTACGATCCCAGAATTTCCAGCCGATCCGGAGGCAAACTTTCCAGCTCTTTCAGAGCCTTCTTGATCCGCGGCTCCGAAATGTGCCCCTCGAAGTCCAGGAAGAACAAATAGCCAACCGCAGGTTGTCTCAACGGGAACGATTCGATCCACGTCAGATTAATCTTGTTCCGGCGGAAAGCCTCCAAAGCATCAGACAATGACCCCGGACGATGAGGAATCTGCAGCAGAACAGCCGTGCGATCTGACCCGGTCGGATCTGCAACACTGTCTCCAATGACCGCAAAACGAGTCACATTGTTGCGATTGTCTTCAATACACTCAGCCACAATTGGCACATCATACTGCATCGCCGCCTGATGGCTGGCCACAGCCGCCACATTTGGCTTATCACGAGCCAACTGGGCTGCTGTCGAAGTACTTGTCACCTCGATCTGCCGAGCATGCGGCATGTTCTTGGACAACCAATCCCGGCACTGGGACAACGCCTGAGGCTTGCTGTAGATCTCGGAGATTTCACTGCGATCACACCGAGCCAGCAGGTTGTGATGTACGTGAACCTGCACTTCCCCGCAAATTCGCAGCGGCAGCCGAGTGAACATGTCCAGCGTGTCAACAATTCGGCCATCCGTGCTGTTTTCGATCGGAACCAAGCCGAAATCAACATGACCTCGATTCACTTCCTCGAACACGGTCGCAATCGTGCTGACCGGCACCAGATCAGCAGCCTCGCCAAAGCGAGCAATCGCCGCCTGATGCGTAAAGCTATACGCCGGGCCAAGATACGCTACACGAATACTCTTGATTCGCTGACGACCGGCACTCATTAATGGCCGGAAGATCGTCTTGATCTCTGCCGAGGTCAGCGGCCCCTGGTTGACTCGATCGATCATCGACCAGACCTGCTGCTGATCCTGATCACTGAACATGATCTTGGACGGCGTCTGCACGCCCTTCATCTTTTCCAGATAGAGGGAAGCTCGCTTATTCAACAACCCGACCAACTGCTCATCAAGCTGTGAAAGTTGGATTTCAGGGGAAACTGCTGTCGGTGGCACCACCTGAGCCGGAACGGATTTCGGCCGGGCAGGAACGGTCGCTGCCGGGGCTTTCTTCGCCACCTTTTTCACAGGAGTTTTTGCGATCGGTTTCTTTGCCATCAGCCTGCCCAGCCCTCGCGCGAGTAAACATCCGGCGAGTTTCAGACTTGCTGACCGGCTCTTCAGTAGGACCCCGCACGCAGGAACGAGCGAAACCGCAACGGCTCGATAACACTCCCGGACATCCCATCCGAACAAGTGACGGAGCTGAACCTCGCCTCTCAAAGACACTCCGGCCTTGTACAGGCGTCAAAATTGAGTGTCAAGCGGGGGGGTGTCTCTCTCCAAAATCCGATCCACTTCGCACCTTCCCCCAACACAAAGAAAGCTCAACCTCTCAACGTGCCAGACTGGCACGCGACATCACGCGGCAAGAGAAAGTGCCTTTTTGGCACCACCAATCATCATAGCCAACAACAAATCGCCCTGCCACTATGACATTTTCCGCCCCAAGCAGCGAACATTTGTTTTCCTTAAATCAATTACCCATAATAACTTACACCAAAGCACTCCCAACGGCATGGAACCTGCTAAGTGGGATCGTGACCTGTCGAAGTGATTCAATGCTCAGAACGACAGACCACCTTTCTTTCAATTCTCCGCTTTCGCCGTACCCCGGTTCTGGTGCGGCGAGCCTTCAAAACCAGTCATTTAACAAAATGCAGTTGCCGCGACACCGGATCGCGCGACTGCGGACAGAAGTCTCAGAGGAGCGTCGTCATGGCAGTCTCGGGCGAAAAAATCATCGGTATTGACTTGGGAACAACGAACTCCGTGGTCTCGATCATGGAAGGCGGTGAACCAAGAGTCATCGCCAATCAGGAAGGCAGCCGAACGACGCCCAGCGTAATCGCGTTCACCGCGAAGGGTGAAACCCTGGTGGGCGAGCCAGCGAAACGCCAGGCGGTAACGAACCCTCAGAATACGATCTATTCGATCAAACGATTCATGGGCCGTCGTCACAAGGAAGTCGAGTCCGAAGAAAAGATGGTGCCCTACAAAGTCGTAGGGGCGCTGACGGACTACGTGAAAGTCAATGTCCACGGCAAAGAACATACGCCTCCGGAAATTTCCGCGTTGGTTCTGCGGAAGCTGAAGGAAGCTGCAGAAAACTATCTCGGTCACAAAGTTAACAAGGCGGTCATCACCGTACCGGCCTATTTCAACGACGC
>CAIJTV010000484.1:0-2336 GCA_903823635.1 uncultured Planctomycetaceae bacterium | reverse complement strand
TGTGTCACTGCCGGCTCATGGTCGACATCGATTCTCCAATCTCTGGGAGTTGAAATCCCTGTCCGACCAATCCGTGGTCAGATTGTTCAGTTGCAATTGAATAAACTTCCATTCAACTGCGTCATCGAGCATGGTCGGCAGTATCTTGTGCCAAGACAGGATGGATTGATTCTGGTTGGATCGACACAAGAGGATGTTGGATTCGAAAAGAAGAATACGGCCGAGGGCATTGCACAACTGCTGGAGTTCGCGGTATCGCTCGTTCCGACATTACGACATGCAGAAGTTGTGCGATGCTGGTCCGGACTTCGCCCGGCATCGCCGGATGAACTCCCCGCACTTGGAGCAGTACCGGGACTCTCAAACGTATTTGTCGGAGCCGGGCACTTCCGTTCGGGCTTGCAAATGTCGCCGGGCACTGCTGCGATTCTTGCGGATGTGATTTGCGGAAGTGAAACGGTTATTTCCATGGAAGGCTTGGCGGCCGATCGCTTTTAGTCAACCCGGAGCCCGCAAGTCGCCACAGCCTCCCGAACTTCCCCTTTGCGTCCTGTTAATCCTTCTTCCAGCCCGGCACGGGAATCCTCGCCCCAATGAGAGCAGTCATTCAACGAGTCTCCGAGGCGTCTGTCACTGTGGATCAAACTGTCGTTGGCATCATAGAACGCGGCTTTTTGGTTCTGGTGGGAGTGGCCGATCCAGACGAGGAAAAGGATGCGTTTTGGATCGCAGAGAAAGTGGCTGGGCTAAGAGTCTTTGAAGACTCTGATGGAAAAATGAATCTCTCGCTGGCAGATGTTAAGGGGGCCGTACTGCTCGTCAGCCAGTTCACTCTGTTTGGAGACTGCAGAAAAGGACGCCGACCAAGTTTTGTGGAGGCCGCGCGGCCCGAAAAGGCACGAGTTCTCTATGAGAAACTGGCAGACAACTTGCGCCAACTAGGGCTCACTGTTGAAACAGGCACTTTTCAGGCCCAAATGGAGGTCAGGCTACTCAATGATGGTCCGGTGACTCTGCTTCTCGACAGCCGAAAACTGTTTTGAACCGGACCGGTCTTTTCCTAAAAACCCTGATCCTTCTATACTCCGCGGCCCAGAGTATTCCGGGAAGTCAGGGAAGACGGGAATGAACTCACACCAGATCGTCGACATCGTTGTTCTTGCCGTGCTTCTGTATTGCATGGTCAAGGGGGCGTCGCGCGGACTGCTGTCGCAACTTGCCTGGGTGATAGCACTTCTTCTGTGCTTCAAGTTCTCTGGCACTCTCGCTCCAGCCATCGAACCAATGATCGGTGTCGCGCCGCCCCTGAAACAGTGGATTGCGATGCTTGTGGTCTATGTTGGGCTCTGCGGTGATTCATTCGTGGCCGCCGGAATGCTCAGCAGCTGGATGGAGAAAGCTCGAGTCATAGATTTTGACAAACACCTGGGTGGAGTCCTTGGACTCATCAAAGGCGTGATCATCTGCATGACAGGGCTGTTTTTTGCCATAACCATGTCAGAGCCCATGCGTCTGATCGTAAGCAAAACGTACTCTGGCCTGGCAACCGCTCATATTCTTAACTTGTCGCAGCATGTCATACCGATGCTCCCGGAGCATACCGTACCGACAGTCCAGAACGTGATTGACGAGTTTAATCGCCGGCTGCAGCCAGTCGGTGACGACCTGAATGGTGCCACCCCATCCGACGCGGATACATTTGGCGATGGCACTTTCGCGGGGCCAAACGGGGCCAATGATGACTTTGACCTTTCAAAGTACTTCCCTGACCCGGGTACAGGCACTGACTCTCCGAAGAACCAGCCCCGAGATCGAGATGAAACAATCGCCTCTCCATCCCTGCAGGATCTGCTAAGCCGAGTGCCGGCACAATTGCGTCGCGAACTCACTCAGCAGGCGATGGATTCACTTCGAAACTCATCCCCCGAAGAAAAGCAACGCTTGCTGGAAAGACTGGGAACGGGGCTGCCAGAAAATGCGGGGGGAGTCCTAGACGATTTTCTTCGACAAAGAACTGAAACAGGGGGGCAGGGGGCAAGTTCTGAATCCCGACCCTCGGCAAGACTAGGAAAAGCAGAAACTACCCTGCTCAGTGAGATCGCGGGCATCTACAGTCGAAGAGACGACGTTATGGCGAATACGAAGCGATATCTGGCGGGCGTCCCCAGCATCGTTCAGCGGCGAGTTCTCGAAGACTGGCATGCGGACGCAATTGGGTTGAACTCAGACCCAGACCCATCAACCGATGTCAACACTCGACTCGACGACCGGATTGTGCGACAACTCTCCAAGGCAGGCATCTCAATGGAGCGATTGGATCGAGACCTGCGGAATCG
>CAIJTV010000483.1:0-12664 GCA_903823635.1 uncultured Planctomycetaceae bacterium | reverse complement strand
GCCCTTTCGGTTGTCCTTTGGATCGAAATCTCATTGCGGTTCTCCTGATGATTGGGAATTGGCACGTTTTTCGAGGTGAACCTGACAGAGGACAGGCTGGCCAACTCCATTCCTGCCGCCAGTGTAAGGCCATTCGCACTGATGACTCAAGTGATTCTGCCCAGTCGCCGCAATTCTTCTGGTCTGCGTAGTTCGTTGATGTGTCCGAAGTTGAAGCGGATTCCGGATTCCAGGTTGATCTGCGATACTAGGCGCGTCGTCTACAGCCTTTGAAAGAATGGCTGGGAAACGGGTGGGACAAAATCGGCTCAGGGTTGAGTATGTCTGGAACAGGGCGAGTGAATGGCTGACAAGGGACGTAAACATCATCGACCGCAGGAAGGAAAAAAGCACCGTGTCGACATCCGTCGGAACAAGCAGACACGTACGCGGCAGCAGAACCTGACTCAGGATATGCAGAGCAGCGACGAAACTGTGGAAGACGTTTCGCGCGGCGAACGAGTAACTGCTCGCGGTGACCTTTCGCGTCGTCGAACACTGGTTGGAATCGAGTCGCACGGGGATCAGTTATTGCGAGTTGTCGATGAATCCGGTTGCCGCAGCGGGCGTGTCTCCAGTTTCATTGGGCTGCACGTGATGGTGCTGGACGATGCTGATGGCAAAGAGTACGCCTGTTCTATTCGCGGCATCCTGCGTTCGCTGGCTCGTGATTCCCGCAATGTCGTCGTCACTGGCGATCGAGTTTTGTTTCGTCAGGAAGGTGATGTCAGTCAGGCCGTCATTGAACGAGTTGAGCCGAGACGCGGGATTTTGTCTCGGGGTAGTCAGGGACGCGAGCATGTTCTGGTCGCCAATATTGATCAGGTGTTGATTGTCGGGACCGCAGCGGATCCGGACTTCAAGCCGCAGTTGATAGACCGCTATCTGGTCAGTGCGGAGCGACGAGGAATTCAGCCAATTATTTGCATCAATAAGATCGACCTTGTTGATCCTCGTTCGCTGCTTGTCCACCTTCGCGCTTATGGTCGCGCGGGGTATACGGTCGTCTTGACGTGTACTCGAGATGGTCGAGGAATTGATCAGTTGCGAGGATTACTGGCCAATCGTCAGACGGCCGTCAGTGGACAAAGCGGAGTCGGCAAGTCGTCTCTGTTGAACTGTGTGGATAACGAATTGGGACTTCGCACGGCAGATGTCAGCGACTGGACTCGTAAGGGAACTCATACAACTCGCCGCGCCAGGCTGGTGCCGTTGACCTTCGGAGGCTGGGTCTGTGATACGCCCGGCATTCGGCAGTTTGAGTTGTGGGATATCTCCATCGAAGAAGTGGACGGGTACTATGTCGAGTTCCGTCCGTTTATTTCTTATTGTCGTTATCAGGACTGTACTCACACGCACGAAGATGGCTGTGGAGTGAAAGACGCTGTCGCACAGACGTTGATTTCAGAATCTCGATACAATAGCTATCTGCGACTGCGAGAGGACGATATCTGGACCTGGAAGAACCCTGCTCGGGGTCATGTGAAACAGTGATATTGTCCTGTACAGTTGTTGCCGTGCTGTCTCGATGGTAAATCTGAATCCAGAGTAAAATGCTGGGGCGTCTGGTACATTGGGCGTTCGCAGCCAGCTTTCATGCAGGTTGGCAAGCCAGGGGAGCCTCCGGGCTGATTGTTGATCTCGAGTGCGGCGCGAGCACCAGCGGCGGGGCGATGGTTTGGAAAACGACTTCTTCCGAACAGTCCCGAGAAGACAGCAGTTTCATGATTCGTTGTGAGGCCGTTTCCAGGGTTATCTCGGGGGCCGGCAATCCGATTTTCGAGTTCGAACTCTGCCCCGGATGCTCATATCCCACGCTTTCTTGATCGTTGTCCGTCGTGCGGATAGGCGCTGGTGGTCATTTCCGGGATCTTTTTCACCGAGTCTTCCGCCGAAGTACTTTGGGTTGGTTTGTTGCGGCATGGGCAAGGAATCCCGTCGGATGCTTCTCAGAACGGTTTTCTCCGGTAATACTTCCGGAGGTCTGGAGCATTCACAACCATCATTTAGCAGAGGACACTCGGAAATGGGTCAGGGGAAAGCCACTGACGTGCAGGTCAAGGAAGTCAGTGTGTCATTTGAGCCGGTTCAATTCCGTGCTCCGCTGAAGTTCGGTGGCCGGATCGTTAGTTCGTCGTATCTGATCAATGCCGAAGTCACGGTCGAATCGCATAGCGGAAAGCATGCAACCGGACATGGAAGCATGCCTGTTGGAAATGTCTGGGCCTGGCCTTCAGCAACACTGGAGCCTCACCAGACCGAGCAACTCATGATGGCTTATTCCAGGTCCGTCGTGGATCTGTTTGATACGTATCCCGGGTTCGGCCATCCTCTTGAGATTGAGTTCGAAGTCTCCACAGAGTACGAACATCAGGCGAGACGGCTTTGCGAGTCAAAAGGTGTTAGTGAAACGATTCCACCTTTGGCTCGGATGGTTTGCGCCAGTGCGATCGATGCGGCCGTGCACGACGCGTATGGTCGAATGCTCAAACTGAACAGTTTCAATACTTTGTCGAAAGAGTTCTGCAAGACGGACCTGGGCGAGTTTCTCGACAGTCAGTTTGCCGGTGAGTATCTCGATAAATACACGTCGCGTGAACCGGTGCCGACATTGCCACTGTATCATCTTGTTGGGGCGATGGATCCCTTGACGGAAGCCGACGTGAAAGATCGTCCGGCTGATAAACTACCGGTGACACTTGGCGAGTGGATCAAGGCAGACACTTTGACTCACCTGAAGATCAAGCTGGCCGGTGATCAGCTTGACTGGGATGTGGATCGAGTTCTGGCCATTGAAAAAGTAACAGCACAGGCTCAGGCGGAGCGGGGGTGTGCAGCCTGGTTTTATTCCTGTGACTTCAATGAAAAGTGCCAGTCGGCAGACTATGTCATCGAGTTCCTGAATCGGATTCGAAAATCGAGTCCTGGGGCATTTGATCGCATTCAGTACATTGAACAGCCGACGAGCAGGAATCTGGACGCGGAAAACGCCCCGAAGATGCATGAGGTGGCTAAAATCAAGCCGGTCGTGATCGACGAGGCTCTGGTTTCCTATGAGTCTCTGCTGCAAGCTCGGGAGCTGGGTTACTCGGGTATTGCGTTAAAAGCCTGCAAGGGACAGACCGAGTCCTTACTGATGGCGGCTGCGGCTCAGAAGTTCGGCATGTTTTTGTGCGTGCAGGATTTAACCTGCCCGGGAGCATCGTTCCTTCACTCGTGCAGCCTTGCTGCCAGGATCCCAGGTGTCGCCGCTATTGAAGGAAACGCTCGGCAATACTGTCCATCGGCGAACCAGAAATGGGCCAAGAAGCTTCCGACGCTGTTTAATGTCAAAAATGGCACAATCGACACAAGCCGACTTGCGGGCCCGGGCCTGGGTTTCCAATAAACTCTGTTTTGGGGCTGAGCGGTCGTTTTTTGTCCCCCCGAATGTGCCGAAGCTGCGATGTGGACCGGAAGTTTTGGCCAACGATGCACTTTCGGACAGGTCAATTCTGGAGTTCGCTTTTCTGTTGCTGGTACCATGGACGATGTCAGCGATCGGAGATCCTGCTTGGTTTTCTACCCCGCGGAGGGGAGCAGAGTGGTTTTTCCGACTTGTGAAGACTTCTGGTTAGTGACGACAGACCCGGTCAGGATGCCTGTCTGGTTGTGTTGTTTTTGACTGATCAGGTTGCCTCGCCAATTTTTGCTTGGGTGTGGCTGTTCCTTTTTGATTCGTCTACGTATCGCAAATTGCGGAATCACGGACAATGAACTCTTCGCTCCGAACAACATTGCTTCGCAACACAGGCCTGCTTCGAACAACAGCCTCGCTCATAATTTTGGGATGGGGAGGGGTTGAGTCTATATCGGCACAGGACGACGCTGCGGCAGTGGCCCCGGTGGAGGACAGTGTTCTTCCGTCTGTGGTTGTTGATGAATCGGAACCAATTACGATCTACAATTTGCCCAGTCTGAAGCTGCATTGGGAAGCTCAGGCAGTAATCAACAAGGGGCGTGATAAGGTTGCCCATATCGCTTTGGATGAAGAGGTCGTTTTTGTGCAGTCCTCGGCCGGGGTTGTTACGGCACTGAATTCAGAAAGTGGACGGCGCTTTTGGTCTGCTCAGGTTGGGCGAAACGACGAAGTGGCAATGAAAGCCACGACCGACAGTCAGATGGTGGCTGTTGTAGTAGGGCCCGTTGTTCATGCATTTGACAAGTTTAGTGGCCAAAAGCTCTTTGCGTTCCGGCTTGATAATGCCGCCAGTGGAGCCCCACTGATTACGCGTCGTGAGATTGCTGTCGGGAATCGTATTGATGTCATTCGACACATCTTTGTTCCAACCTCGGATCAGGCATTAGTGGCCTACGACGTTGAGCAGTTACAGTACCTTGGCACTCATGGAACTTTGAAGCCGGGTGTTATTCGAGCACTTGACTGGCGTTTTACGACCGCTCAGAACATTCGATTTGCGCCTGTTGCCGGACAAGAGCGGCTCGCTTTTGCCACGGATGTCGGCAACATCTATGTAATGGATATGACAGGGAATGTAAAAGGGAATACTCGTTTTGAGTTCCTCATGAACAGTGCTACCACTGCCCCACTGACCGTAGTGACACGCGACGATAACGAATACCTATTGGCCGCGTGCGAGAACAATCGGCTGTTCTGTATTGCTCTCAAAACCGACGGAAATATGGTCTGGACAATCCCGATGTCGCATCCGGTGACGCATCCGATTTCGGTCGTGGGAGATGATGTTTATGTCGTTTCCAGCAACCGTGAGCTTCTAAAGTTCAATCTCCGCACTGGTCAGCCATCAAAGATTTCCAATGGTGTGATTGGAGTGGCAAGTCAGACTGAGGGAGATGAAGGGGGACTCCCTGTGTTTGGGGCCTCTGTGGTAGCGGATTGCAATGGTTTGCTGGCTCATGAGCCTGTTCGCATCACAAACAAGTCGACTGGGCAAATGGTGAATTCAATTGTTCTGGACCTCACCAAATCGAAACAGGCTGTGACATTTGTCGCTGACGAAAACGGAAAGCCCATCATTAGTGTCTCAGATGAAGATCGGGCGACAACCGGAATGAGTGAGGCGAAGGTAAGTGAAGATGGTAAGGTGATGACCATTGAATTCACGGATTTCCATCCAGCCGAAACATTTCGCTTCTACCCGGATGTAGTGCATCCGGAAGTTCCATCGTGGAAGTTGACACACAGTGTTTTCTCAGGCTGTGATTTCAAATCGCTTGTATCACCTATTCGAGCGGCTGCTGCGAGTGTTGCCGAAGAGGTACGGCCGTTTCCACCAAGAGAAGTCGTTGGTGGATTCGTTGATGTTGCGGTACCGTGGCGAGTGGCGGGTGTTAAGTCTCTGGTAGCCATTTCCGAAAACACGGCCTACTTCGTTGACCTGAATGATCGAGTTGTTTCAGTGAGTCGAGAACATGGAGGAAGTCCAATTGTTACTCCAACTCGTGACTATACGATCCATATCAATAACTCGCTCACAGACCGGGTTTACTTGAGCACGGCATCGGGCCGCGTTGCATGCTTCACTGAAAGCCGCATTGAGGTTAGTGCAATGCCAGTGCCGATTTTTGGTGCACCGACATGGATGATTTATCCGTTGCAGGAGTTGTCTCCAGAGTTTGCGTCATACCATCAGAACCCCGGCGCTCGCCCCATTATGCCAGACGTTCTTAAGAAGGATCCTGCTGTCGATCCTGCACCTGAAGACGCGAGCGAGTGAGATTTTTGCCTGTTGCAGCCCCTTAGGGCAGTTGGATGCAGGACCTCATTATCGTGTTGTTGCTGTCTGATAAGGATCCAGCGGGACATGTGACCTTGACGTCTCTGTCAGGCTGAGTTGCGTGATACTTGATGATCCTCGCTCTGGCCGTTCAATGACACTGCTGAACGGCCTGGGGACGGCTGACAGCAAGTGCATTGTCATCGCTTGAAATCGCAGTTGTCTGTCATTACTGCTGTGGCGGGGATGGCGAACGCCAGAATCGGATTTTCATGAAGCACAATGTTTCGTAACAATTGGCCTGGAGCCAGCCCCCCATTCCGTGCGTGAAACTCCACAAAACTGCAGCATCAGGTCGAGGCTGCTCCGCTTTGGCTGCGGATGGTGTCGACGTTCGTGCTGCCATTTGTTGGTGCTGTCTGCCTGGCTCTGCGTTGGTCTTTACACTCCTATTAGCGTCCAGAAGAATCACGTTATAGGCGGTCCATGTATCGTCTCGCTCGGTGATGTGGGGCAATGCATCTGCTGACCCGATTTCGAGCAGGACAGCTGGACGGGCGATCAAATGTGTGTTGTTGGTGTTTGCGATTGCCTGAATTTGATTCAAAAAGTCGCAGGTCCTGTACAGTGTTTCTCGCATCGATCGATCTGATGTGGTGCAATTCGTCGGCGCTGTTCAGTGCAGCATTCAAGTCAAACGGATTTCGTTTCAGGGGTTATCTCGATGTCTCTTCGCGACCTCGAAGAATCGATTGGTTTTGTGTCGCATCAGTCAAGCCAGGAGCTTGCTGAATCCCGTCAAAGCATCACGCGTTATATCGTGCTCAAGCTGTTGGCGAATGGCTTGCCGATACCCCGCTGCTTTGAGGATCATGATCGCCTTGGGGCTCCACGTCTGCTAAGTACGTATCATCATCGATTAAAGCGGCTGGACTCAATTCACTGTCCTGCAGACGCTCGTATTGAAGCGTTTTTGCGCCGGTACTTTGATCGTGTGAAGGGCTGCAGCGCGATGCGGCTTCCGGATCTGACTGTGATCCTCGATCGCCATAGTATTGCACGCGAACTGTCGTTGCCGCACGATGGTGATCAATACACGAATCGCTACGGGGCCTCATACCGAGTACGGAATGGTGTACTGCACAACCCGGCCAATGATCGTCGGACGACTGTCGGTACATTTCATGTCACCGAAGGCGGTTTGCCAATTCCTCGAGACAAAAAAGTTGTGCCGAAGGTAACATTCGCCGCGTTGTTTCGGCACGCGATGAATCCGCCGCAGGAACTTCTCCAGTTGCCATTCACGCATCATGAATCGGAACCCGCCAGTGCATTTGTATCGCTTCTGATCCGGCCATTGCTTTGTCCAGAGGTGGCGGGGTTCTGTAAACGACAGACGATGGAGATACGATTCTTTGCTCCCGGTGCACTCGTCAGCAATCTGGACTTTGTCGAATCGATCTTTGGCAATGCCGGCGATCCGTTTCTGCCTGTGAATGATGCCGCTTTGGATGTGGATCACTGGAGTGGTCACACCGGTTGCGTGATTCTTGCTCCGCATCTGGTTGATATTACCAAGAAGGACTGTGGCCTGCCGCATTATGATGATGCTAGCCAACGTCAGCGCGAAGATGGCATGTGCTGGAAATCAGAGGACGAAAAATACAACGATGGCGTTCCGTTTAAGATTACATGTCGCGATGAAGAAGGCGTGATTGTCACGCTGATTGCGGACAACTACTACGGCTATTGCAAGAAGGAAGTGAAGACACAGCTGAGCTATGCAGCCAATCTGACGGGGCAGGTCGAAGAAGAGCATGCCGGCGGAGCAATGGCGTTTGCGAGCTTCAATCTGGGTGAGGAATTCGCTGCCGACAGCAGGAAGTATAACAATCGGACGTTTGCCGATGTCGTTCGCGACTATGGTTCAGAAATGGATTTCAGGCCGGAAGGATATGCAGTTGACAAGCTGCATCCGACCGTCATTTACGTTTCGGAGAACGCAAAGTTTACTGTCAGCGATCAGCGTGTTTCATGGCACTACAACAGCCAGCCACATCACATTCCATTGCGTCCCGGCTACATCTACATGACGCCATCGGGTTACAAGGTCCGGCTGGAGAAACATCCGGCTGCTCCGTCATGGCGATTGATTGGAACCTTGTTTGAAGGTGCGTTTTGTCACAAACCCTGCACGGTGAGCGGTGGAGGCAAGAGCGAGATCAGCAAGTCGATTACCGACTATCTGCTGCATGGGCCGATCTTTATTGCGGAAGCCGAGAAAGACCTGGATATGGTTCAGGAGATCTTTGATCGGGATTACACAGATCGATGGCAGCCTGATGGATCAGTGAAGCCGGATTATGCTCGCGTTGCCAGCCGCAGGATTCTGGACAAAGGCCGCTCATTGGGGAGCGTGATCAAGTTGTTGACGCCATCTCCTGACTATACCGATTCGTATAACGAATGGCTGGAACAGATCCCGGACCACATTTATGCGATCGTGTTCATCATTAAGCGAATGCATTCGGGTGATCCTGCTGAATGGAGAAAACACTTTTCGGTCGATATTGTAAATGGGCATCCGGGTCATGAACTGAAGTTTGGTGACCGCAAGCTTGTGGGTACCTATCTGAGAGTGGGGCTGCTGGGTGAAAACACGTGGCGAACCTACAAATTGCGGCAGGACTTTGCACCCGCTCAAAAGGTTCAGACTGAAGACGACATCAGTGCGTCCGTCGTGGTTCCTCGCCGTGTATTGCAGCATCTGGGCAATGTTCTGACGGAAGAAGTGAGCTACAAGTTTGTGCGAAATTGCGAGTACCGATTGTTTCAGCGTCCTGATGATGCCATTCATCGAGGACTCGATAAGCAAACTGAGGCTGATCTGGCCCGCTACGATAATTTTATCGTGAACTTTGAACCGCTGGCCCTTCGGCAGGTCAATGAAATCTGTGACCGTCCAGTGGATCTCAGCCAGTTTACGTTGCCTATGCAGCGGTTGCTGCATGAGATGCAGGAAGCGGACGACAGCTTTGTTGTCTGCTCAAACACTCCTCGACTTGTGAATGGCGTTCCCAGCAAGAATCCTCGCTACCTGCAGCCACGTCCTGACTTGATTGATCCGGTGAATCGGTATGTGGGAGAGATGGGAATTCGTTTGTCGCGCGCTGTTCCATTGGACAAGCCGGTGCACTCGCCTGTTCAGGCCGTGCTCATCGGACGTCGAAATAACCCGCCGGAATTCGCTCGTGGTATTCGATCTTTGGCGGTCTATAATCCGATTCATTATCAGGAGCTGCCAGAACTTTTCATGGACTTCATCAGTGCCTTATCCGGGAAGAGTCCATCGACAACCGGTGCCGGCAGTGAAGGCGCACTGACGAAAGGGCCGTTCAATTGTCTGCGGCCGATTACAGATCTCAATAATGCTCTGGTCAGCTATTTGCTAACCGGGTTGGCTGGCTTTTCTACTCCGGCTGGTCACATCGGGAGCGCCGTTCGCGTTGATCATGACGTGAGCTTGTTGATTCCGGAGATCTGGTGTCGCTTGAGTCCTCAGGAGCGAGATCCGAAGTTTCTGATTTCTGAACAACTGCTGGAGAAACTGGAAGACTTTACCTTTGAAGGCAAGTTGATACCGGCCAGTCGACTTGGGTGGAGGATCACGTCCCGGTTTATTCGACGATTTGCGGGACGCGTGTTCGATAATCCCAATAAAGTATTTGACGCAGCAATCCTTAAGCCTGAATCTCAGGATGAAGCCGCATTCGCAGATGGGATATTGTTTATTGCAGAAGCTCAGGAACGCATTGCCCGAACTTACTTTGAAGACGGCTCAGTTGATCTTGCCTGCCCGCCACTGAAGGCACTGCTGCACATTATGGTGAACGGGACTTTTGAAGGGCGAACCATCAGTGATCCTGAGATTCGCCACATGTTTACGCAGGAAGCCATGCTCGCTTCAGAGTGGTATGCAGATCGACTCCGTCGCCGCCAGCAGCGCGAGCAGGAATTGTGGCAGCGTCATGTTCAGGCACTGGAAACATTCCAGAACAGCAATGAGTATGCAGAAGAAAAAATTGCAATGAATATCAATGACCGACTGGAGTCGGCTCGACTTCAACTGACCAAAGTCCTGGCTCCGGAATACCTCGCGGAACTGCAGGGGACTCTTGGAGCCGATGCGTTATAGAGTCTTCTGGACATCCGTTTCTCGTGGCTTCGTTCCGGACATGATTACTTCGATGTCCTTCGGGATGGAGCTCAATCTGGAGCGATCCGCGTAAAAAAAGACATCAGAGATGACCAACGCGGTCTGGTCCTCTGATGTCTTTTTTGAATGGCCACGGTGTTCAGGCATTTGCCCAGCGACAGCGATTCTGGCGTGCCCTAATAGTAGAGCCCGCCAAACATTCGAACGCCGGCATAGTAACGAAATGCCCGGACTCGACAGAGAAATGGATGCCGGGAACTTTCGCAGGCACAGTTCATGCTGTTGTAGAATGCACGGTCACATTCGCGGCGTGATCGACCAGAGGCAAGGCAGGCGTCGTGAGTCGCGCAGGACGGACGAAAGTCAGCACCGAAACCGCCCTGAGGTAAGAATCGATTTCCACCAAATGAATTTCCCGGACCGCACGGCCGCCATGGAGGACAACCGCCTGGACCAGCAGCCTGCAAATCTGACATGCTCGTAACAAATGCCACGACAGACAGGAGCACAATTCGCACGATTGTTTTCATAGACATCAATCCCCGGTAAGTGGAATGGCATCTTGCCGTGAAGAAACCTTGCTGTCCGTATGGTCCACAAGGTAGCAAGTATTGCTTGGGTAGTCTAACTGAATTGCGTCGATTGCGCTGTTCGGGATTTGTGGGGATTATGGGTGAATGTCTGCTGTTTTGAGCAAGTTTTGTGGCGTAGCGTGAGGCTCTTTAACTCCTGACTGAGTCAGGAGTTTTTGGATCAGGGCCAATGTTCGCGGTATGTAAGGGGAGGGCGAACGTCTGAATCGAATCTGATCGCAGCTGAACTTTTAGACCTTAGCACTGAGCTGTGACTATTTTCCTATGGCGACAGTCCCTGCTTTTCTCACACCGGAGCCACGCTGTTTACCATCTCCAAGCTCGGATCGTGCCTGGTTTGCCAGGGTAATCAACTGCTTGACGACTTCTGAGTGTTGGTCTGCAACATTCTGCGTTTCCCCCGGATCATCCTCGAGATTGAACAGCGACTGTTCAATCGTCAGGTTTTGGTACTTTGCAGGAACTCCTTCTTTGCCGCCGGGTTCTCCATTCAGACTTCGGTAAGCATGAGCGAAGTGAAGTTTCCATGGGCCGCTGCGGACGGCGTGAAGTTCATTTCCCCAGTAAAAGTAGTACGCTTCCTGAGGTGATTTCGCGTCCACTTCATTTGCCATCAATGGCCAGATATCGCGTCCATCAATTGGATGTTGGGGCAGACTGGCATCGATGAGTTTTGCAATTGTTGGAAGCACATCAATCGTCATCGCTGGAACATTACAGACTGTATTCGATGGAATTCTGCCGGGCCATCGCATCAGACACGGCACGCGACATCCGCCGTCGAACATCGTGCCTTTGCCTTCGCGCAGGTTCCCTGCTGAGCCTGCGTGATCGCCGTAACTAAGCCATGGACCATTATCGGAAGTGAAGATGACGAGGGTATTCTCATCAAGACGGTTCCGCTTCAAGGCCTGCAGGATCTGGCCGACAGACCAATCGACTTCCATAACGACATCGCCAAACAGCCCTGCTCCGCTCTTTCCTTTGAAACGTTCGGAAACGTAAAGCGGGACGTGGACCATAGAATGGGGGACGTAGAGGAAGAACGGCTTTTCAGCGTTTCGATCAATAAACGAAACGGCTCGCTCTGTGTACCACGTCGTGAGCTGTGTCTGCTCGGTATCAGTGACTTCGCTCGTGACAACATCATTGCCATCAATTAATGGCAGGTGCGGCCAATGCTTGAGACGCTGTTCCATCGGCAGGTGGCGAACTTCTGGATGAAAGGGCCACATGTCATTGCTGTAAGGCAGTCCAAAGTATTCGTCAAAGCCATTCTGCTGAGGGAGAAACTGGTGATGATGTCCCAGATGCCACTTGCCGAAACAGGCGGTGGCGTATCCTTTCTGTTGGCAAATTTCTCCCAGAGTCATCTCGTCCGGATGAATGCCCTGATTGGAGTTTGGCCCCAGCGCGCCAAGGATTCCGAGCCGCACGTTGCAGCAACCTGTCAACAAACTGGCACGAGACGCAGAGCATACGGCCTGCGAAACGTAGAAGCTTGTAAACTTCCGGCCCTCTGCAGCCATTTGATTCAGGTGCGGAGTTAACGCCGGGTTTCCTCCGAATGGACCAATGTCTGCGTGCCCCATATCGTCGATGTAGATCACCACAACGTTGGGCGGCTTCGGCTCTGCATTGACCTTCGGCTGACAGGAAATCAGCAGTGCGAACAGCCCGGCATGAATCGCTAATGACCTCATCGCGAAGAACTCCGAAAACTCAGGGTAGACCGATGTTTTGCGGGCGTTGTTCTAATCTCGCGACAAGCCAGAAGCAATTGGGGCGGAGTCTCAACGGCACTATTCGTTCGTCAGATGCGATGGCTTCCAGCCGCTGTCCATCTGGAATGAGGAATCCAGTGACTTCGAAGATTCTTTGCCAGACGTTGAAGACTGCGTTGTCGTGCGTTTCTTGGGTGGAGTCGCTTTGACTTCCTCATCGTCGAAGGGGTTCGCGAACGGGTTTGATGCTCCGCTGCTTCGCTTGGAAGGAGCTTGCTCAAACTCGAATTCCGCTTCTTCTTCTTCCGAAGTTGCAGGAGCTGGAGAGTATCGTTTGAGAAGTGGTCGAGCCGT
>CAIJTV010000482.1:0-2989 GCA_903823635.1 uncultured Planctomycetaceae bacterium | reverse complement strand
TGAACTTTTCGGTTCGGGCAGGCTCTTCCAGTTTGTGTGATTCGGGTGAATCTGCCCAAAATCAGGATCGAATGCGGACCGGCAGAAACATACACTACGACTCAGGAAACGCACCGTTCTGCGCGTGATGCACGCGGGAGCAACGTCCGAAGAATGGGGTACGGCGTTTCAGACGTTCGAAATTCGTCGTATTTCCACTGCGGAAATCACGACATCCGACTGGAAAAGTCGGGTTCTTTGTCCAATTGAACACTAAGAAGTAAGGGTCACGACGTTGGCTACTGTCGAAAAAGCTACGCAGACAATCAACGGCGCTCAGATTTTGATCGAGATGCTGGTCCGGCTTGGTACGGACACGATTTACGCCTATCCCGGTGGATGCAGCATGCCGCTGCACCAGGCTCTGCGCGAGCAGCGGGATCGAATTCGCACCATCCTGCCTCGCCATGAGCAGGGCGGTTGCTTCGCGGCTCAGGGGATTGCTCGCTCAACCGGCCAGGTTGGCGTCTGTATGGCAACCAGCGGTCCGGGAGCCACCAACCTGGTCACCGGGATTGCTGACGCCAAGCTGGACAGCATTCCGCTGATTGCAATTACTGGCCAGGTTCCTCAGGCTGTGATTGGCAGCGACGCGTTCCAGGAAACGCCGATGGTCGAAGTCTGTCGAGCCATCACCAAACATCACTACATGATCACGGACGTTCGTGACGTGGCTCGGATCGTGAAAGAAGCGTTTCACATTGCTGCCACAGGACGCCCGGGCCCTGTTCTTATCGACGTTCCGAAAGACGTTCAGCTCGCCTCAATTCCACTCAGCGACGTTGACTTCGATCCTCCCATGAATCTTCCAGGCTACCGTCCGGAAGTTCGCGCGATTGCTCCGGAACAAGTTCGTCAGATCATCGCCGCTGTGCGACGATCAAAGCGACCAGTGCTTTACGTGGGCGGTGGTTGCATTCAGAGCGAAGCCTCTGAAGAGCTGACGAAGTTTGCAGTTCGAACCGGCATCCCGGTTGCAATGACGGTGATGGGGCTCGGGGTTTTCCCGGGAACTCATCCGCAGTCTCTGCACATGCTGGGGATGCACGGAACTGTCTACGCCAATTATGCCGTCGATCAGTCAGACCTGCTGCTGGCGTTTGGTGTTCGTTTCGATGATCGAGTGACTGGCAAACTTGAAGAGTTCGCCAAGCACGGCAAGATCGTTCATATCGATATCGACCCGTCAGAGATTCACAAGAACAAAGAAGCTCACATTCCGATTCATGCGGATGTTAAAGAAGCTCTTGTGGCTCTGAATGCTGCTCTGACGCAGGAAGACATTCCGGATCTGACCGAGTGGACTCATCAGATTGCTGGCTGGAAGGCTAAGTTTCCTCTGGCTTACGCAGATGCTGGTGATGCAATTCTGCAGCAATATGCGATTGACGAGCTTTGGCGTCAGTCTCACACCATGGATACTTACATCACGGTCGGTGTGGGTCAGCATCAGATGTGGGCCGCTCAGTTCTATAAGTTCGATAAGCCTCGTCGCTGGTTAAGTAGTTCAGGTCTGGGAACAATGGGTTTTGGTCTCCCGGCAGCGATGGGTGTTCAGACTGCTCATCCGAACTCAATTGTCGTGGACATCGACGGCGATGGTTCATTCCAGATGAACATTCAGGAACTGGCCACCCTGCATTGTGAAAAGCTGCCGGTCAAAATCCTGTTGCTCAACAACCAGCATCTGGGGATGGTTGTGCAGTGGGAAGATCGGTTTATGTCCGGTCGCCGTGCGAACACGTATTTGGGACCGATTGATCATCCGGAAGCTCTGGGTGAGGGCGACGGTTCAATGCCTGACGAAACGTTTCCGAACTTCGTGGCGATTGCCAAAGGTTACGGAGTTCAGGCGAAGCAGGTTCGCAGTAAGGCCGAGTATCCAAAAGCGCTGGCGGAAATGCTGGCCAGCAAGGAACCGTATCTGCTGGACGTTATCTGTCCTTATCAGGAACACGTTCTGCCAATGATTCCAAGTGGCCGCTCCGTGCGTGAAATCATTATCGAGTGATCCTTGCTGGTTTCTGGTCACACACATGGAAGCACTGCTCCTGTTTGGGGCAGTGCTTTTTTGTTTGCTTTGCTGATGTTACAGGCCGTGGGATGTCATAAGCATCATCGCCCGTTGGTCGGTATTTCCGTGGTGTGTTCGCCGATGTCATGTGCATCCACGGCGAAATTAGCAAACTGCAGCGTCGAGTTACGATCAAACCATTCTCGAATCACGGGCGTGGCATCTTCACTGTACGCGGGCTTGACGATCATCGTACGGCCATCGGTGATTTCTCTAATCTCGCCGTCCTCGATAATCATCGTCCCATGGCTGAACACGTAACGCGGCATGCGGAACATGGCTTCAAGATCCGCCTGGCAATTGTAAACCGTGACATCAGCATCTGCGCCGGGGCCAAGATGCCCCTTGTTCTTCAGTCCCAGCATGCGTGCTGGCGATGCGCGAGTAATGATGGCGATTTCGTTCAGGGTGTATTCGCGAGTCAGCTCCGCCAGCGTGCAGTGCTGCCGTATCTTCTGCGGAAGCCGCTTCATGAACTCTTCACGCCGCGATCGTTCCATCAGCAACGCGATGATCTCCGGGTAGGCCAGAAATGATCCGCCGTTGGGATGATCAGTGCTCATGGCAATCCGCCACGGGTCATTGACCAGCAGGTACCATTCGAGTCCGATCGCCCACTGCAGAGAATGCACAAAGCTGCTGTCGCGATAAGTAATCGGCACGATGCCACAGCCACCTTCCAGCTCGACATCTCCACTGAACCATTTTCCGCCCGTGACTTTGTGAAGATAGTGCCCCAAAGGGCCGTCGCCTGTCATGGATGTCGTTTCACCGAACATCACCTGCCCCACGTCGACGGTCAACAACGGATGGTTGTTAACATAGTCGGCCAACGCGGGAACTTGTGAGCAGAACGTCGACTGATCATCGAGGCTG